>NZ_LR701457.1 GCF_902498825.1 Rhizobium sp. EC-SD404 | reverse complement strand
TGTTGAAGTAGACGCCGAGAAGCATGGTCGTCGAATGACCGATGGCAAACAGCGTCACGTAAATGGCGATGTGCTGCATCCGGTAAAGGAAGAAGATCACGCCGAGCAGGAACAGGATGTGGTCGTAACCGGTGACCATGTGCTTGGCCCCCAGATAGATGAACGGAATGAGGTTCACCCCGCTGATTTCCTGGATGTAGCCCTGGTCGCCGGCGGTGACCGCGTGGGCCAGCGCCGAGGACGCTAAGGCGAGCATCAGGCCGAGCGCGATAAGCCCGGTCGTGAGGCGGGGAGCGAACGCCGGAAGCGTTCGACCGCCACCCCGAGAAGGTGGTCGTGTCATGGATCAATATCCGCATTGAGGAAGAACGAGCCTCGGTTTTCCGAGGCCGGGCTATCGCTCAGGCGCGTGGCGGTCGATCCAGTTCGAATATCTGCAATGGGAGAATGTCGTAGAAGCTCGCGACATCCCAGCTCTCGCTGGCGGCGACAAGCATGGATGGCGTCGCGGGCGGGTCACCTGGCGTGTCGTGCAGATGGTCCGACGCATCATGACCGTGGAGATGACCCGAGTGGGCCTCATCGCTCCAGCCATCGTCATGGGAATGTCCGCGTTCTGCAATTTCTGCGGAAAGCGCCTGATGGCGTTCGGCCTCTGCCTGCGCAACCGTGAACGGATCATGGGACATTGATCCCGTCGGCGGCGCCAGCATAAGCGACAACGCCACCGCACAGGCGATGACGACGCGCAGCCCGACGCTTTGAAGACGGTTGACCATAGTGCCAGCGATACCCCCGCAATGGTTAAGAGCACCTTTCCCGCGATTCGGTGGCGAGATGATGGCGCTTGCCCTATCCTCCCCGGGGGGATAGCTTCTTGCAATGACTCATGCCGACCTTCATGCCTCGCATCCCGACATCGTCAAGCGCCTCAAGCGCGCTGAAGGACATCTCAAGAGCATCATTGCGATGATCGAGGCGGAGCGTCCGTGCCTCGACATCGCGCAGCAGATGCACGCCGTGGAGAAGGCCGTTCAGCAGGCCAAGCGGACCCTCATTCACGATCATCTCGATCATTGCCTGGGAACGCCGAGCGACCGCGAGGCGGGACCGGACCGCCAGTTCGTCGACGACCTCAAGGCACTGGCAAAATATCTCTGAAGGCGCTTCCTCATGATTGCCGTTCTCAAGAACCGCACCTACCGGCATCTCTTCCTGGCCCAAATCCTTGCGTTGCTCGGCACCGGGCTTGCGACGGTGGCGCTCGGCCTGCTTGCCTTCGATCTGGCCGGCGATAACGCGGGCGCCGTGCTTGGGACCGCGCTTGCCATTAAGATGGTGGCCTATGTCGGCGTCGCGCCGATCGCTGCTGCCTTTGCCGAGCGGTTGCCCCGCCGGACAACCCTGGTCGCGCTCGATCTCGTCCGGGCGGCAGTTGCCTTACTGCTGCCCTTCGTTTCGGAAGTCTGGCAGGTCTATGTGCTGATCTTCGCGCTTCAGTCGGCGTCTGCTGCATTCACGCCGACGTTTCAGGCGACCATTCCAGACGTGCTGCCGGACGAGAAGGATTATACGCGAGCGCTTTCCCTCTCAAGGCTGGCCTATGATCTGGAAAGTCTCGTCAGCCCCATGATTGCCGCCGCTCTTCTCACAATTATCAGCTTCCACAATCTCTTTGCCGGCACGGTCGTTGGCTTTCTCGCATCCGCAGCCCTCGTGCTGACGGTCCTTCTTCCGAGCCCGAAGCCGAGCAAACCTCGCGGCATCTACGATCGCACCACGCGCGGCATCCGCATCTATCTCGCCACACCCCGCCTGCGCGGATTGCTGGCCATCAACATGGCCGTTGCCGGCGGCAGCGCATTCGTCATCGTCAACACCGTCGTCTACGTCCAGGCGATCTTCGGGCTTGGGCAAAGCGAAACGGCGGGCGCGCTCGCAGCGTTTGGCGGCGGATCCATGGCGGTCGCGCTGTTGCTGCCCCGGCTGCTCGACAGTCTCGCCGATCGTCCGGTGATGCTTGCAGGTGCGTCGGTGATCACGATTGCCACAGGTGCCGCCGCGTTCATCCACTCTTACGGCCTTCTGCTTCTGGTTTGGGGCTTCATGGGCATTGGCTTTTCTCTCGCGCTGACGCCTTCCGGTCGCCTGCTCAGGCGCTCGTCCCATCCGGAAGACCGACCGGCATTGTTTGCCGCGCAATTCGCCCTGTCCCATGCGTGCTGGCTCGTCACCTACCCGCTTGCGGGATGGGCCGGCGCCAGCCTCGGGCTGCCGGCCACGGCCACGATCTTGGCGACGATCGCAGTCGCGGGCGTAACCTGTTCGGCCATGCTTTGGCCTGCCGGCGACCCTGAGGTCGTCGAACACGACCATGCGAACCTGCCGGCTAGTCATCCGCACTGGACGCAAGGAGGGCATGCCGGCAACCGACGCCACGCCCATGCCTTCGTGATCGATGATCTTCACGATGCGTGGCCACAAGCGCGCCCTTGAAGGAGCGCCAATCCGGCCCGCATCGGAAAGCGTAAAGCATGCCGTTCCTCGTCCAGAGCCTGATCGACGTCCAGCGGGACATCTATCTGACCTTTGCCGACACGATCCGGGCATTTGCTTCCG
Source organism: Rhizobium sp. EC-SD404 (assembly GCF_902498825.1). Lineage (NCBI taxonomy): Bacteria > Pseudomonadati > Pseudomonadota > Alphaproteobacteria > Hyphomicrobiales > Rhizobiaceae > Rhizobium > Rhizobium sp. EC-SD404. The sequence continues at coordinate 50,690 of NZ_LR701457.1, read as the reverse complement.
GCGGCGGATGGCTGGACCTGGCGACGTTTCTGCCGATGGCGATCGTCTTCGGCGCCGTCCATGCACTGACGCCGGGGCACAGCAAGACGGTTCTAGCGACCTATCTCGCCGGATCGACGATCTCTGTCGCACGCGGTCTGGCGGTTTCGCTGACCTTGTCGTTCACCCTTGTCCTGATGGCCGTGATCATCGCGCTGTTCTCGCTGCCGCTCATTTCCATCGCACTCGGCAGCGTCGGTCGCGCTCCTGCCATGGAAAATGTCAGCCGCGGTCTCCTGGGCCTGATTGGACTATGGATGCTGTGGCGCGCAGTACGTGGGCACCGACACGGTGATGGTGAAAACAAGGGCCTGCTGGTCGGCATCGTCGCCGGGCTGATCCCGTGTCCGCTCACGCTGTTCGTCATGATCTTTGCGATGCAGCGCGGCATCACCGAGGCTGGGCTCGCCTTCGCGGCCATGATGATGCTCGGCGTCGCAACGACGCTTTCGGCTGTCGCGCTGGCGACCGTCTTCTTCCGTCAAGCGTTTGCGGCCTTGATTGCGTCACGTCTCTTGCTGCTTAACCAGGTGAGCCGGGTAATCGAAGGACTGCCCGGTCTGATTCTGGTCCTGATCGCGTTCCGGACAATCGCGGAACCCTAGATAGCGGACGCATGTTTTCTAAGACGACTTACAATTTCTCCAGAAATGCTCGAACTCAGTGGCCCGCCGAATGGTTGGCAACGATCGACATTTCTACCGACCTGTCATCAGAGCTTGACCTTCCAGCAACAGAAAGGAGCACATAGATTGTGAAGGCCGGCGCATAGGTCTTCAGGCGGCAGTGACCGCGAAAGGAGAACATCATGTCCACCGTCGATCCTCACAAAGGCCACCCCCATTCAGACGCCGAAATGTCGAAGGTCCACGTGGAGCCTGCAACTGGCCCTACGGCCATCGATCCCATTTGCGGCATGACGGTGAGTCTGAAGCCAGAAACCAGAACGGAAAGCTTTGGTGGTGAGGACTTCCACTTCTGCTCGGGCAAGTGTCAGACCAAGTTCCTGGCGGATCCCTGGTTCTATGCCTCGGGTCGCGCCGCGGGGCGGAAGAATGCGGCCCCCGCCAATGTCCAGTACACCTGCCCGATGCATCCCGAGATTGTCCGCGATGCCCCGGGATCCTGCCCGATCTGCGGCATGGCGCTGGAGCCGATGCTGCCCTCGGACGAGCCCAGCGAGGAACTGACCGACTTCACACGCCGGATGTGGATCTCGGCGGCGGCGGCGGTGCCGCTCTTCGTGCTGACGATGGGCGAACTCGTTGCCCTGCCGGTGCGCGACTGGATCGGGCACCAGACGGCAAGCTATTTCGAGTTTCTGCTGGCGACACCAATCATTCTCTGGGCCGCGCTGCCGTTCTTCCGCCGTGGCTGGGACTCGGTATTGAACCGCTCACCGAACATGTGGACGCTGATCAGCCTCGGGGTCGGAGCAGCCTACCTCTATTCGCTGGTCGCGACGTTCCTGCCGGGCGTGTTTCCGGAACAATACCGGATGGGCCATGGTGTCGGCACCTATTTCGAGGCGGCGGTGGTGATCGTCACTCTGGTCTTCATCGGCCAAGTCCTGGAACTCCGAGCGCGCGAACGCACTGGCGACGCGATCCGCGCGCTTCTCGATCTTGCACCGAAGACGGCGCGGCGCATTCTGCCAGATGGCACTGAATACGACGCGCCTCTGGAGAACATCATGGAGGGCGACCGGCTGCGCGTCCGCCCAGGTGGTGCAGTCCCGGTGGACGGAACGGTGATCGAGGGCCACTCGTCTCTGGACGAAAGCATGCTGACCGGGGAGTCCATGCCCGTCGAAAAGGGTCCGGGCGACGCGGTGACCGGGGCCACGATCAACAAGAACGGATCTCTTGTGATCGAAGCCGGCAAGGTCGGCGTCGATACCGTGCTGGCCCAGATCGTCGCCATGGTCTCGAACGCCCGCCGGTCGCGCGCGCCGATTCAGGGGCTGGCGGACCGGGTGTCGGCAGTCTTTGTGCCGACCGTGGTGGCCATCGCGATCATCGCCTTCATCGTCTGGCTGACCGTCGGTCCGAAACCCGCGCTGGTCTTTGCCATCGCCTCAGCGGTCTCAGTGCTGATCATTGCCTGTCCCTGCGCGCTCGGGCTGGCGACACCAATCTCGATCACCACGGCGGCCGGGCGCGGGGCGCAGGCGGGGGTGCTGATCAAGGACGCCGAGGCGCTGGAACGCATGGCGGCGGTCGATACGCTGATCGTGGACAAGACCGGCACCCTGACCATGGGCAAGCCGAAGCTGAGGGATACCATTGTGTTGGGGGATATCACCAGGATCGATCTGCTATCGCTGGCGGCCGCCCTCGAACGGGGTTCGGAACACCCGTTGGCGGAAGCGATTGTCGAAGGCGCCGAAGCGCAGGGCGCCCCACGTCTGGAGGCTGCGGATTTCGAAGCGGTCATCGGCAAGGGAGTGCGCGGCAAGGTTAGCGGACGCGCGGTGGCGCTCGGCAATGCGGCGATGATGCGGGAGATGGGGCTGGAGACGGGCGCTGCCGAAGCAAAGGCGGACACCCTGCGTAAGGAGGGTAAAACGGCGATGTTCATCGCGGTCGATGGCGCGCTTGCCGGCATTGTGGCGGTGGCAGACCCGATCAAAGACAGTACCGCGCAGGCCATCCGGGAACTTCATGCTCAAGGCCTGCGGGTGATCATGGCGACGGGTGATAACGAACGCACGGCGCAGGCGGTTGCTGGCAGGCTTGGCATCGACGAGGTGCGCGCGGGCATTTTACCCGAGGCCAAGAAGGAGCTGATCGACCAGTTGCGTCGCGATGGCCACAAGATTGCCATGGCAGGCGACGGTGTGAACGACGCCCCCGCACTGGCCGCTGCCGACGTGGGCATCGCAATGGGGACCGGGGCGGATGTTGCCATGGAAAGCGCAGGCATCACCCTGTTGGGCGGTGACCTCATGGGCATCGTTCGGGCGCGCAAGCTTGCGCGTGCCACGCTCCGCAACATCAAGCAAAACCTGTTCTTCGCATTTGCGTACAATGCCCTTGGCGTGCCGGTTGCTGCAGGATTGCTTTACCCGGTCACTGGCATGTTGCTGTCACCAATGATTGCAGCAGCAGCGATGAGCCTGTCGTCTGTGTCAGTGATCAGCAACGCGCTGCGACTGCGGCGGATCGAACTGTGAAATGCTGAGGATTCTCAAGGAGTCCAAAGCGGTCAATCGCCTGCGACCGCCTTCGATCTTTGCGCCTGCGTTTCCCGAATATCTTCCGGCCACGTAGACTTGATATGGTCGAGGATGGCCTTGATCTCACGCTCGTTCAGCGCCGAACCGAAGGCCGGCATGCCTGACGTGAACGTTATGCCCATATCATCAAGCACCGCCTGGCCACCGCGGGTAATGTAGTCGAGCAGCATCGTATCGTCGTGGTGCCAGGTGTGTCCGGTTTCGTCGTGGGGCGGCGCAGGATAGAGGCCGTTGGCATCAGGGCTGCGCCAATCGGGCTGTCCCTCAAGGTTGACACCATGGCAGGTGGCGCAGTGCTCGATGTAGAGCGCGCGGCCCGTGATCATGTCCGCCTTTGCGACCTGCAAAAAATTTGCGGCAGGCAGGAGCAAAATGCCGAGCATCAATGCTGCGGGGGCTATAAACCGGGCGTGCCACATCGGCTTCCGGATCATCGGGTCACTCGCCAAGACGTCATTTCCTCCATGTCGACCAACGACTGGACATAGAGCGAACATTGGGCGCCGAAGCTTTGAAGCAGACTTCCCAGCGCCCAAGCCGCCATATCCAAAGCGAAAGAGGCTGCCAACGCGACAGATCCGCTCGCTCCAGGATTACTCCGTATCGCCCGCAGCGCCTGGTCGGGTTTGGTTACTCGAACTTGGCTTGCGACGTAGCCCCATCTGGGGCCGTCAGTTGAACCGCACCTTTGACTGGAAAAGCAACTGGAGCTGCCGCCTGGCCCAAGAGTTGCGAACCTCCGGAGGGCTCCAGAGCCACCCTTTGAGGCTTGCCTTCGACAATAAGGATAGCTGTGCCTTTGAACCCTTCGCTGAGCACGGGCGCATCGGAAGCATCGCTCAGATAAACTTCGACACTCGTATCCTTCGTGACGAGTTCGACATGATGGGCTCCTGCATCGACCAATGTACCGCCATTGGGACCCGGTCGAGGTTCATGCGCGTTCGCAATGCTGGGTATAGTCAGCGCTGCAGCGAGGGCGAGGATTCGGTAATTCATTGTTGGCTTCCTTGTTTCTTCAGAAGGATTGCGGAACTGCGCTGGTGGGCAGGGTTGCGGTTTCGCGTTCGACGCGCGCTGCATCGACCAGTCGCTTCAATGACTTCTCGCCATAGCGCAGGAAGAGGACAGGCGTCAGGAAGGTGTCGAGCAATGTCGATGACACCAGTCCTCCGAAAATCGTCACTGCGACCGGATGCAGGATTTCTTTGCCGGGCGCCGACGGATCGATCATCAACGGCATGAGCGCGACGCCCGCGGAAAGCGCGGTCATCAGAACAGGCGTAAGACGCTCAAGGCTGCCCCGGACCACGAGATCGCGTCCAAAAGGCAAACCCTCATGGATCGCCAGATTGATGTAGTGACTGATCTTGAGGATGCCGTTACGCGCCGCGATGCCCGTCAGGGTGATGAAGCCGATCATCGAGGCCACCGAAAGCGGTTGGCCCGAAAGCCACAGCGCGGCGACGGAGCCTATCAGCGCCAGGGGTACGCTGCCCATGATGATGAGAGCGCAGACCGCTGATCGGTATCGGCTGTAGAGAATGGCAAAGATCATCGCAAGCGATATCAAGGAGAGTGCGCCGATCGTCCTGGTCGCCTCCTCCTGAGCCTGAAACGTTCCCTCAAGACTTGTCGAGAAGCCCGGCGGCAACTGCGCCGCCGCGATCTCGCCGCGGATGCCCTCAATCACCGCGGCCATATCGGTTTCCCCGTCGGTGTTGGCCAGCACCACCACGCGCCGGCGCCCGTTCTCGCGAAGAATCTGATTGGGGCCATCGGTCTCGCGGACGTCGGCCAGCTCGCGCACAGGCACCCAGCCTGCCGGTGTTTCGATCAGGAGGTCCCCGAGCGACTGCGTCGTGCGGGCGGTGTCGTCCAGCCGCAGGACCACCTCATAGGATCGATTGCCGTCGACGAGACGGGAAACGACACGTCCGTTGGAGAGTTGCTCCAGTTCCTCGGTAATCCTTGCCGGCTGAATCCCGTAGAGCGCAGCCCGATCGTAATCAATATGGATTTCAAGCTGCGGAATGCGGACCTGCTTTTCGACCTGCAGATCGACGATGCCAGGAACATTCTCCATGCGTCCGCGCATGCTCTCGGCAAGCGAACGCAACGTGTCGAGGTCGTCGCCATAGATCTTGAGCGCGATCTGAGCTCGCACTCCGGACAGCATGTGATCAAGGCGGTGTGAAATCGGCTGTCCGACATTTACGGAGACCGGAAGGACTGCCAGACGCGAACGGATGTCGGCGACGATTTCCGTTTTTGCTCTTCCCTCGATGAGATCCACCTCGATCTCCGAGGAGTGAACGCCTTCGGCATGCTCGTCGAGTTCGGCGCGTCCCGTCCGGCGGCCGACCACACGAACCTCCGGCACCTCCATGATCAACCGTTCGGCGATCAGCCCGACGCGGTGGGACTCCGCGAGCGAAATGCCGGGGTTGAACGCCATCGAGATGGTCAGTGTCCCCTCGTTGAAGGGGGGCAGGAAGGCGCGGGGCAGCGCTGTCGCGGCTACCACCGCAGCGACGACACCGATCAACGCTATTCCCATAAGCATGCGCGGCCAGCGGAAGGCACGCTCGAGAAGCGCCTTGTTGCCGCGCTTGAGCCACCGGACAAGGAACCCCTCGTGCTCATCGAGCCGCTTGAGGCTCGGCAAGAGGTAATAGGCCATGACCGGGGTCAGCGTGATCGAGACGACGAGACTTGCTAGGATGGAGATGATGTATGCCTGGCCGAGAGGAGCGAAAAGGCGTCCCTCGATGCCGGACAGGGCGAAGAGTGGTACGAAGACCAGAACGATGATGACCGTCGCGTAGACGATACCCGACCGCACCTCCTGTGAAGCACTGACCACCACGTCGAAGGTGGATCGCGGGTTGCCGAGCTCCCTGTTTTCGCGCAGGCGCCGGAAGATGTTTTCGACATCCACCACCGCGTCGTCGACGAGTTCGCCGATGGCGATCGCCAGACCCCCAAGCGTCATCGTGTTGATGGACAGACCCATCAAGTGGAAGATGATGGCGGTCGCAAGGATCGAAACGGGAATCGCGGTGAGCGAGATGACCGTTGTTCTGACATTCAGAAGAAAAGCGAACAGGACGATTGCAACGACGACGATGGCCTCCAGCAGGACCGTCTGCACGTTGGAGATCGAGGTCTCGATGAAGTCCGCCTGCCGGAATAACACCTGGTCGGCCTTGATACCGTTCGGGAGAGAGGCGCTTATTTCGCCGAGCGCCGCTTCAAGTTGGCGTGTTAGGCCGATCGTATCAACATCGGGCTGCTTTTCGACCGAGATGATGACTGCCGAACGCCCCATATAGCCCGCTTCGCCGCGCTTCAGCCGTGCACCGAACGAGACGTCCGCGACCTGATCGAGGAGAATTGGCTGTGTGCCAACGGTGGCGACGACAACGCTGCGCAGGTCGTCGAGGCTGAGACTGCGACCTATATTGCGGATCAGGTACTCGCGTGCGTGCTGGTCGGTGAAGCCGCCACCGGTGTTGGCGCCGAAAGACGTAAGGGCCGTTTCGACCTGTTCGAGTGTCACGCCGAGAGCGCGTAGCGCTGCCGGGTTCGGCGCGATCCGGAACTGGCGAACCTCGCCGCCGATGGGGATGACCTGTGCGACGCCAGGAACGGCCAGAAGACGCGGCCGCACTAGAACATCGGCCGCCTCGCGCAATTCCATGGGCGATACGCCGTCCGGCGCCGTCATGGCCACCAGCATTACCTGGCCCATGATCGACGAGATCGGGCCCATCTGCGGTGCGACGTCCGGCGGCAGCTGGTTTCGCACCAATGCGAGACGTTCCGCGATCTGCTGGCGGTTCAGATAGATGTCGGTGTCCCAATCGAACTCGACATACACGATCGACAGTCCGACCCCGGAAACGGACCTGACACGGGAAACCCCCGGCAGACCGTTCATCTGCGTTTCCAGGGGATAGGTGATAAGCTGCTCGACCTCAGGTGGTGCCAGTCCCTCCGCCTCGGTCATGATGGTGACGGTCGGACGGTTCAAATCCGGGAAAACATCGACCGGCAGACGCGTGGAGACGAAGGCGCCGTAGATAACGAGGACTGTCGCCAGGGCCAGGACAAGCATGCGGTTCCGCAGCGACTGCGTGACGAGAAACGTGAACATTGTCGTCGCCTCAGCGGATCTGGTTGAGCAGTTCGGCGCCCTGCGTCACAACGCGGGCTCCTGGCTCGACGCCGGCGGCCACCAACACTCTGTCGCCGTCCAGCGGCAGGATCCGCACCTCGCGGGGCTCGAACCGTTCGGCGCCGACATGGAGGAAGACCATGTCCTGCCCGTTTGCACCGCGCAGGACGCTCATGCGAGGAATCGCTAAACCTTCGTCAGTCTCCTGTGTCTGTCCGAGGACCGACAGCATCTGGCCAAGCCTCAGTCCTTTCGTGTCGCTTTCGATGCTGAAGTGGACGGGCACTGCCTGACTCCGGTCGGCAAAGCCTGCACCTTCGAACTTGAGGGTGAGCGCGCGGTCGGACCCATCGCTGGCAGCCGCAGTATCGAACTGTCCGTCGTTGCCGTAGGCGAGCGCCTCGACCCAGAGGCGGCCAGGATCGACGATGTGAAAGATCACCGCGTTGCTTTCGGCCATCTGACCCGCAACGGCGTTGGATGCGGCGATGATGCCGGAGACGGGGGCAACGAGGGGCTCCGGTCGGACCTGCACCTGCTCCAGGGCAGACCGCCGCTCTTTCAGTCCCTCAAGCTCGATCTTGGCTTCATCAAGCGTCGTTCTAGCGACCGCACCACTCGCGATCAAGGTCTCGAAGCGTCTGATCCTCTGCTCCGCTATCGTGATCTCCTGCGCGAGCTCGCTCTGACGTTGCCGGACATCGGACTGGTCGATCATCTGGAGAGGGGGCGTGATCTCTGCGAGGACGTCGCCGGCCTCAACGCGGGCGCCGAGCCTCGGGAAGCCTCCTGCAGGTGGCGACAGCCGTCCGGCGATTGCCGCCTGCACGTAACCGCTTGCATTCGGATCCGGGATGATGCGGCCTGGCATCTCAACGCTGCGCCGGTGTGCCTCCTGCGCGGTCAGAATTGTTCGGATGGCGAGGATGCGCTGTGAAGGCTTGGGCACAAAAATTGATCCGTCAGGGAGCCGCTGGGCCATGTCCCGGCCGGACGGCACAGGCATCAAAGCCGCCTGATCTCCGTGATCATGCCCCTCATGGGCGACAGCAATCGATCCCGCGAAAATGACAAGGAGGACGGCGCCAGTTCCAGCAGCGAAGACTGTCCGGCGGCGAAACACCGCCATAACGAGAAGGCCACCGAAAAAGCCGATGATGCCCACGGCGATGAGACCCGGGTCATTGCGCGACAGGCGATCGCGCAGGTCCGTAGCAAGAACTTCCTGCATCTCATCCGCGAATGCTGAGTTTGCGAGCCAGCCGGATCGTTGGGCGAGCATAGGCGCTGCGACCTCGGGCACCGACAGTGTGGCGGTGAGAAAGTCGATGTCCGAGCCGCTCGAGACTGTGAAGATGAGGTCGTATTCGCCCGGTTGCAAAGACCAGGGCGCTTCAAGGCGATAGACGTCAGCCTCGGCAACAGCACTTATAGGGCCTGCGGGAGTCTCGACCTCGATGACGGCGTCCGTGACGGGTTCGTTGGTCTCGAATCGGTCAAGGTAGATTTCAAGTGATCCGCCGCTTGCAACGGCGACGAGTTCGAAAAGCGCACTTTGCGCCTCGGTGCGTGGAGCGCTTTGAGAAACGACGACTGGCGGGGCATCGCCATGGTCGTGGCCTTCATGAGCGTAGGACAACGGAAGGAACAGAAGCGTAACGGTCACAGCCGCCGCCGCAGCAGCAATACGGAAATCCATCGGAAACCCCGGTCTGAAACATAGAAAAGAACGCATGCAAAAGCTTCGCATGCCTCCGCCTTGTCATTCAGACAGAGAGTTGAGGGGGCCTGATCAGGCCATCCTTGTCGATGTCGGCCATTCCATTCGGCCCGATGTGCCAATTCATTCCGTCAGGGAAAATCGGAGGGAGAGCAACAATCTCGCTCACAATCCCTGAAAAACACCCGGTGGTGCCAATGCCACAGCATGAACTGTCAGCACCCCGATCGGGAGTGGTCGGTCGATCGATTGCTTTGAAGATCGACGGCTCTGTTACCGATGACTTCGCGTCTTGATCGTCGATGCGTTGAACATAATCCGCGAGTTCAACCGCAAGGGCTTGGATCGATGTTGCACGCATGGCGGTCCGCTCTGCGTGGACCCCATGAGCCTGTGCCGTTGTCGTGCTGAAAAACATCGATCCTGCGAGCACAAAGCCCGCAAGCAACACCGACATCTTTTGCAAGCCCTGCAGCATGAAGCTTCCACGATCCGAATCAGGAGGTCATTTGGGATGGAGATTACGGCTAATTTAGCCCTGTTATCACAACCAGCTTACGGTGTATCTGTTAACACGATTTTTCATCTCGGCGAGAAAATCGCAAAGCCTCTCAGCGTCAACAGCTTCGAGAGCGCTACCGCTTGAAGAAGATGTATTTCACGAGGGCGGCAACGACGAGCACCAACAACACTGCGAGCAGGAGGCCCCCGAGCCCCATTCCCCACATCATGCCGTCGCCCATCATCATTCCATCTTCCATCATTGTCTCAGCCTTTCACGCTGTTGGTCGCGTCGTTGCCGCCAACCCGTCGATGATCGGGCATTCGGGGCGGGCGTCGCCGTGGCAGTTCTCGACCAGATGCCCGAGCATATCCCGCAGTCCGGTCAGCTCCGCGATCTTTCGGTCGATTTCGCCGAGCTTCTCGGTTGCGATCGCCTTCACATCCGAGCTGGCGCGGTCGCGGTCGGTGTAGAGCGATAACAGCTGCCGACATTCTTCGACCGAAAATCCGAGGCTACGGGATCGCTGGACAAAGCGGAGCCGGTGAACGTCTTCGCTGGAATAATCGCGGTACCCGTTGGCAGCCCGATCGGCGGTTAGCAGACCGATGTCCTCGTAGTAGCGGATCGTCTTGGGCGGCAGGCCTGATTGTCTGGCGGCGTTTCCGATGTTCATGGCGCGTCTCCTGACCTTGGCCTCTCAATTTAGGGGCTCCAGCCACTGGAAGCTCAAGACGTTTCTAAGCGATCAGCGAAAATGCTGGCCGCGCGGGTCGCCCCGCGCGGCCAGCAGCAGCTCAGTTGGCGTTTTCAGCCAACCACGTGGTCATCTGCTCGATCTCGCCGACCTGTGCAGCGATGATTTCTTCGGCGAGCGCGCGCATCTGCGAATCCTCGCCATGCTCAAGCAGCACCTCCGCCATGTCGATGGCGCCCTGATGGTGAGCGATCATCCCGCAAGCAAAGGCCACGTCGGCATCCTCCATCATCATGCCTTCGTGCATTGCTGGCATGCTGATCATCATCCGGCGCATGTTCTCCTGGACATGCTCGGGCATGGATTCCAGGTCCATGCCGCCCATTCCCATCATGTCCATCATCCCGGAATCCATGGCGGCGGCCTGATCTCCCTCCATGCCACCATGACCCATTGCCGAGTGGTCCATTCCGCCCATGGCGGTCGAAGAAGTGCACTGCTCGGGCAGCTGGAATTCGGAATCCTGCGCCAAAGCAGGTGCCGAGAACGCGATTGCGGCGACTGCCGCGGCGAGGGTCGTCTTTGTAATCGTCATCTTGAGTTCTCCTGAATGTATGAATTGTCGCGCGATCACAGCCACGAGCGTCGTGGAGGGGGCAGGATGACGCCAGGATTGTTGCCCAAGCCGCGCACTGGCGCGGCAACCGTCGTCTCGCTTCGGGCAACAACGATGGTCATTTCGGGTGCGTCGACAGACATGCCCGGATGACAATGAGCCATCATGCAGCAACCGACTGCCGAGGGCTGGCAGTCTGCGTCAAAGGTACCATTGTGAACCCGCTTGGCGCCGATATCTTGGGCGTGTGCGTCGTGGCTTTGCAAAGCCGTGATTGCAACGTGATCGGTGGAAGAAGCGGCATCCGACGTAAGAGGCGGCCAAACGAGGATGACGGCCAATGCCACCAGGACTGCCAGTGCAAGTCGCCATGTTTGATCAGACCGCTTCATCGGTACTCTGCACCTCTGGATCATGAAATCAACAATGCATTCGACATATAGGCCCGGGGTTTCAGCTCACAACGGCGTCCTGTCGCATTACGCCGCACGGCGGGGCGGATATCCGACATCCTCGAGGGCTGCCACAACCGCTGACTCGTCAGCAACAGACGCCACGTTGACGCTCTTCTGGGGCAAATCGATGTCGACCTTTGCATGTGGGTCTAACGAATGGATCGCTTTGGTGACGCTCCGGGCGCAGCCGCCACACGTCATGTTGTCGATCTGAAACTTCATGGGATTCTCCTTCGATGAGTCGGGCTCGAACGGAAGATGGGGATTCCAGTACGTGGAAGGTCAAGGGGCGACATCACGTGAAAATAGGTGTTGACCTTCTAGTGACTGGAAAGAGCAGAAGAACTCCAACAGCATTCGCCAATGGAGTTGACGATGAACGTCCACGCGACTGAAAGCGCCAAGATCGCTTCCAACCTGACATTAAAACTAACCGCCGTTTCGCTTCCTATCGTCGAGATGACCTGTGCGTCCTGCGTCGGGCGGGTCGAGAAGGCCCTGAACCGTGTCGAAGGAGTGGGAAAGGCGACGGTCAACCTCGCCACAGAGCGAGCCGATGTAACCTTGGTCCAGCCTGTCGATCAGGCCAGTCTGGTTCGGGCGATCGTAGACGCAGGCTATGAGGTTCCGAGCCGTTCGATCACGCTCGCTATCGACGGCATGACCTGCGCGTCCTGCGTGGCGCGCGTGGAAAAGGCGCTGCTTGCAGTTCCGGGCGTCGCGTCCGCCACCGTGAATCTGGCCACCGAACGAGCGTCGCTTTCGACCTCCGGCACAGTCACGGATCGCGATCTCGTCTCTGCAGTCGCCTCGGCAGGTTACGAAGCGCGTATGGTCAGCGGCAGCGAAGACAACGAGGCGCATGCGTCCCGAAAGCAGGCGGAGCAAACCGCTCTGGGCCGCGACGTCACTGTTGCGGCCCTCCTGACGCTGCCTGTATTCGTGCTGGAAATGGGCTCGCACCTCATCCCAGCGGTTCATGACCTCGTCATGAACACCGTCGGCATGCGCGAAAGCTGGTATCTGCAGTTCGTTCTGACGACAGTGGTGCTGTTCTGGCCAGGCTTGCGCTTTTACCGGATCGGACTACCGGCGATCATCAAGGGCGCGCCGGACATGAATTCGCTGGTTGCGGTCGGCACGCTGGCGGCCTGGACCTACTCGGTCGTGGCGACATTTGCGGCGCAGCTTCTGCCCCCAGGCACCGTGAACGTCTATTTCGAGGCGGCCGCGGTCATCGTCACGTTGATCCTTCTAGGCCGCTACCTCGAGGCTCGGGCCAAGGGCAGGACCTCAGAAGCGATCAAACGCCTTGTCGGTCTCCAGCCGAAGACAGCGCGCGTTCGACGCGATGACGAGGTTGTCGAGCTGGCGCTTGCTGACGTCGTGACAGGCGACCTTGTCGATGTCCGCCCCGGAGAGCGGATTGCCGTGGACGGCGAGGTCGTTGAGGGCGCGTCCTTCGTCGACGAAGCCATGATTACGGGCGAGCCGGTGCCGGTCGAAAAAAGGCCAGGCGCGACCGTGGTGGGCGGCACCGTCAACCAGACTGGTGCGCTAACATTCCGCGCAACCGCAGTCGGTGCCGACACGATGCTCGCACAGATTATTCGCATGGTTGAGGAGGCGCAGGGATCCAAGCTTCCCATTCAGGCGCTCGTTGATCGCGTGACGCTATGGTTCGTGCCTGCCGTCATGGCGGCGGCAGCTCTGACCTTCTTCGTCTGGGCGGTGCTCGGCCCGGAGCCTGCGATAACCTTCGCGCTCGTCAATGCGGTCGCCGTGCTGATCATCGCATGCCCCTGCGCGATGGGCCTCGCCACGCCCACGTCGATCATGGTCGGAACCGGGCGTGGCGCTGAGATGGGCGTGCTGTTCCGCAAGGGCGAAGCGCTGCAGTCGCTCAAGGACGCCCGCGTCGTCGCACTCGACAAGACGGGAACGCTCACCGAAGGCAAGCCCACACTCACCGACCTGGAGACCACTGTCGGTCATGCCCGCGAAGAGGTGCTGGCGTTGGTGGCCTCGGTGGAGAGGAAATCGGAGCATCCGATCGCGCGCGCCGTTGTCGAAGCCGCTGAGGCAGACGGGCTGAAGCTGTCCGATCTGGCCCGGTTCGAGAGCATCACGGGTTATGGCGTCAGCGCCGATGTCGGCGGACGCCACGTTGAAATCGGAGCCGATCGGTTCATGGCGAAGCTCGGGCTCGATGTAGGGGTGTTCGCGACAATTGCCGCGCGGCTGGCCGACGAGGGCAAGTCGCCTCTCTATGCCGCCGTCGACGGCAAGCTTGCAGCAATCATTGCCGTCGCCGATCCGATCAAGTCCTCCACGCCCGAGGCAATCCGAGCCCTGCACGCCCTAGGATTGAAGGTTGCGATGATCACCGGCGACAATCGGCGCACGGCAGATGCCATTGCACGACAGCTCGGGATCGACGAGGTTGTGGCCGAGGTGCTGCCGGACGGCAAGGTGGAAGCCGTCAGAGCGCTTAAGCACCAATACGGCGGGCTAGCCTATGTCGGGGACGGCATCAACGACGCGCCCGCATTGGCCGAAGCCGATGTCGGCATCGCCATCGGTACGGGAACCGACATCGCCATAGAGGCTGCCGACGTGGTCCTGATGTCGGGCAGCCTGATGGGCGTTCCCAATGCGATTGCGCTGTCCAAGGCAACGATCCGGAACATTCGACAGAACCTGTTCTGGGCCTTTGCCTACAACACCGCGCTTATCCCGGTTGCGGCAGGTGCGCTCTATCCCGCCTTCGGCTGGCTCCTGTCGCCAGTGCTCGCGGCTGGAGCCATGGCGATGTCGAGCGTGTTCGTGTTGGGCAATGCGATGAGGCTGAAACGCTTTCGGACTCCAATCGCCGACGTCGGTCGATGACGAGGCATTGTAAAATGCGCCGCATGGCATGCGGTGGCCGTCTGCGGTAGACATGGCTCGAGCCACCGTGAGGGATCGCGCTGGACACCTCGAAATATGGAGGAAGAGATGGATCTGATACTTTCCCGTCGAGGCTTCATCCTAGGTGCATGCGCTGCATCGGTTGCCGCAGCGGTCCCCACCATGGCCGACACACGACCTGCTCTCCATGTGCTGAAGGATCCGAACTGCGGATGTTGCTCGGCCTGGGTCGAGATCATGCAGGCAGAGGGGTTTGAGGTGACTGTCGAGGAGAGCATGGGCACGACGCTTGCGCGCTACAAGATCGACAACGGCATCCCGCAAGGGATGGGTTCTTGTCACACCGGCAGGATCGCCGGCTACATGATTGAAGGTCATGTCCCGCCCGCCGATATCCGGCGGCTGCTTCAGGAGCGACCGGACGCCATTGGCCTCGCCGTGCCTGGGATGCCCTACGGATCGCCCGGCATGGGCCCGGAGATTAAGCGCGAGGCCTATGAAGTGTTCCTGATCCGACGCGATGGGTCGACCGAAGTCTTCTCCAGCTATGGTGCGGCCTGAGTCCCGAGCGTCTATTGCTTGTATCGGACGCCTATATCAACTCTCGTATTGGCTCGATGATGATGTGAGGTCCTGCAGGTTGCCGGTCGCGCTAGTTCGATAAGGGTGACCCGCTTCAGGAGACGCGTGGCAAGCGGTTGCCATTCCGTTGTCCGCACCCGGTACGATCGTTGACTCTAGTATACGCAGGTCGGGAAGTATTCTCCCACTGGCGCCTTCCGGGCCGTACCCAGACGGTCCGGTTATGGGCGCTGAAAACTGAGTAGCTGCCGTTGAGTTTTAGCTGATCGCGAAGACGACCTTCGACCGCGCTCAATCCGTTTTGAGAGCTGCTGTAGCTCCTCGGCCTCCAACTTCGCTTTTGGCGATCCAGGTTTTACATGAAAAACCGCATCGGCCATCATGGGAAATTCGAAGTCAGTCGGGAACACCAACCGACGGGCCGGAGTCATGGTCTGCAGACGTTTCGGTGTCAAAACCCAGCTCTTCTGAACCAAGTCTGCCCCGGGAAGCCTAGGAAGATTGCGGGCCAGATCGGCTCGATCACTATGCTGAAGAAAGCGCTGGAGAGTTTCAGTCCAATACCATCTGGATCCATGCCCGCAGCTGCGGAGCCGCATGCCAATAAGTAGTTGAGCCCGAAAACGCCAGCTATTGTCTTGGATCAAAAACAGCGATCTTCAGTGCAACACTGCGAGACGACACAGGCGGCAGGGGTCCTTGATCACGATCTGGCTTGGTCGCGGTAGTTCAATCAGCCCATCGCGCTTCAATTGCGAGATTGCACGGCTCACCGTTTCCAGTGTGAGGCCAAGATAGTCGGCCATTTCCTGGCGGGACATGTGAAGGTCATGAATGCGTGTAGCGTAGCCGGATGGAGGTGCGCCCCGGCAGACACGACCGGCGCATTCGCGCACGAGGCGCATCAACATGCTGGAGACGCGCTCAAGCGCCGTTTTCTTGCCCAGCAGCGTGACATGATCATGCATAGCGCCAAGCTTGCGTTGCACCCCGCGGGAGAACCCTTCGCACCAGACGGGGCAGCTTTGCGCCTCTCGGATGCGCCAAACAGTGATTTCGCAGTCGGTTAGCGTTTCAGCAAAGCAATCCTGGACATTACCATCCCCAAAGCCAAAATAATCGCCGGCGTCAAGAACATCGACGATCTGACGCCTTCCGTCTTGCAGTATCTGGTAAAGCATAACGACGCCGTGCCCGAGCCGGTAGACGCATTCGGCAGTATCGCCTTGCTGGCAGATGATTTCACGGGCCAGAAAGCTGCGGCGCATACCCATTGCGGCGGCAGATTTCTCTTCGCCTGAAGGTGTGATGGCAAACAACATGGGCTGGCCTCTCCGGAATTGGGTACCGGAAGACTACGCTCTTGCTCCCTGTCGGAATATTCGGCCTAACTCTCAGGGAAATCCCCTACCCCATCGCTTCCGGCATCTGGATGAGCGCCAGGAGTTCAGCAGCCTGAAACGGCTTCGGTAATAGCGCCGCGCTTCCGGTCTCCCCGCAACTCGCTTTCATGGCTCGGCCCTTCAATCCCGTCAGAACGATAAGCGCGCACCAGCTGTGTTTTGCCGCCACCAGTCTATGAGTAGGCCTGCCTCGCCGGGCGGCAGATCTTGATCGACAATGACCATATCATGACCAGCTACCCCGCTTTGCCGGAGAGAGCGCAAGCCGGCTTGGGCCTTCACCTCGTATCCATGCATTCTGAGGATGACCATCAGCGAGTCCCTCAGGCCAGGGTCCCCCACGACGATGTGCAGGCTCATGAACAGTAGGCCCTCGCTGGATGGAACGAGCGCCCATTCTGCGAGTAACCGCCACGACGGTCTTGAGATGCATCAAATAGCGGATGTTTTCACCTTCGCTTGGAGTAGACGATCCGCAGGAGGTCGGCGAGCGTTCGGGCCCCGAGCTTGGCCATGATGCTCTTACGATGCGCCTCCACCGTTCGCGGACTGATGCCGAGTGCAATCGCAGCTTCTTTGTCCCGAGCGCCGCCGACGACCTGCGCGAGCACTTCCGCCTCCCGCTCTGACAGGCGATCATCGCCCGCAAAACCCGATTGGAAACTATCAGCCGGTGCCCCATCGATCGCCTGTCTGACACGCTCGATCAGACGATCGACATCAAATGGTTTTTCAAGAAAGTCGAGTGCGCCCAACTTCACAGCTTGGACCGCCATCGGAATATCGCCCTGCCCGGTGATGACAATGACTGGTGCGGGAAAACGGCTTTGCTCGAGAACACGCAGGATGTCGAGGCCCGATCGACCTGGCATATGCACGTCGAGAAGGAGGCAATCTGGGAACCGATGGGCGATGGCACGAACGAAGGCATCGCCTGATTCGAAGCCCTGCACCTCATAGCCTTCCATTCGCAGAATAATACCGAGCGCATCCAGCACGGCCGCGTCGTCATCGACGACATGAATCAGCTTCGCATGATCAGTCATGACCGGAGCTCTGCACTGCTGGATCTCCGGCGGGCAAGGTCAACTCGAAACGAGCGCCGCGGCCGTGTCCACCAGGATCTACAGTCAGATCACCCCCGTGGCTTTGCGCGATTGAACGCGAGATCGCCAGACCAAGGCCCATACCCTTCCGTTTGCTGGAGGAGAAGGCTTTGAAGAGATCCTGCAAGGCATTCGGCGCTATGCCACGGCCGTTGTCGCCGACGACAACCTTAGCCCTCCATCCGTCATATCTGGTGTCTATGTTAATTTCTGGTCGCGGCTGCCCTTCCACGGCATCAAAGGCATTGCGGAGAAGGTTCACGAAGACCTGCTGAACCTGTATTGGGTCGGCCCTGATCAGCGGCATCTGCGGATCATCAGTCCGTGTGATCGTCACACCGTCCGAACGACGCCCCATCTTGGTCAGTTCGACCGCCTCATCGAGAAGGCGTTCGAGGTCGACCATGCGACGTCGCTGATCGCCGCGGTCTAGAAAGCCTCGCATGCGTTGTACGATGCCAGCCGCGCGCTGAGCCTCGCGTAGTGCATTGTCGAGGGCCTGCGACCGCAGATCATCGACGGTCCATTCCTTCGATAGACCGCGCTGAACAGCCTCTAAATAGAGCATTAATGCCGTCAAAGGCTGATTCAGTTCATGTGCGAGCGCGGCGCCCATTTCATCGATCGCAGAAACGCGGGCCATATGGACAAGCTGGCTTTGAAGGTCGCGCATACGCTCCTCTGTGGCCCGCCTGGAACGCAAATCGCGAATGATACCGATGAACTGGCGGCCATCCGGCGTCTGCGCCTCGCCGACCGAAAGTTCGACAGGTATAATTGCTCCGTCACGATGCATGCCCTCGACCTCACGGCCAATTCCAATGATGCGGCGCTCTCCCGTGTCACGATAATGCGAAAGATAGTCGTCATGCTCTTTGGCATAACGCGAGGGCATAATACATTTGACGTTCCGTCCGATAACTTGCTCGGGCGGATAGCCAAAGAGCTTTTCGGAGGCCTTGTTAAAGCTCAGGATCGTCCCGCGTTCGTCGATGACTACGATGCCGTCGACAGCGGTATCGAGCATACTCGCCAGCCGCGCCTCGGACACCGAATTATCTTTCACAGAGTGAACCTTGTGACGCAGATTGAAGGTTGCGATGTTCGGCGTGACTTTCACTCAATCTGTCAAGTCTGTCACGTCTGCGTCAAGTGCGGTCAACAACAGAACAACTGATCTGCAATTGACGGTCATTGGTGACGATGATGACCGCAACCCCTTCCAACGCGCCTTGGGTGCCAAGCGGAGAGCCAGTTTCCAATGAAGCAAAACTAATTCCATCAAAGGCATGCAACGTTTAGGAAATTATACCGGGAAGACGCGAACTTATCACCCCACAAGCGGCTAGGTATTTGCGTCTGGGCCGCGGTCCTCTCAGATGATGATCGCTCACGCGACGGATCAGCCGCTTTGGCCGAATGGCCACAACTATCGCGCAAGGAAAGTCGGTATTTCCGGCGCATCAATCATCATGCTTGTCACACCTCCAAACATGCGCTGACGTAACCGTGAATGTCCATAGGCGCCCAGCACCAACATATCGGCCGAAGCGTCGCGGGCGTGCTGCATCAGAACGGCGCCGGCCATCTCGCCTCCGCTCGCCACTCGTTCCACCGTCACTTTCGCCCCATGACGTGCGAGATAGGCCGCGACGTCGGCGCCAGGTTCCGGTCCATTTGCCCGATCTGACGTTTTTGGATCGACAAGCACGATGCGTACGTCGTCGGCCTTATCGATCAAGTCTAGCGCCTCGCGCACCGCACGCGCGGCTTCGAGCGTCGAATTCCACCCAATCACGATACGTTTTGGCGAAAGCGAGACCGCAGCGCCTCTCGGCATCAGGAGAAGCGGACGCTGCGCATGAAACAAGACACCATTTGCCACGCGATATTTAAGATGGTGGGTTGCAAGCAAGTCGGGCCCGATCACCGCGAGGTCGCAATAGCGTGCGCGTAGCCCAACGGCCTCATCGGCGCTGGCCGTTTCTACGTAATCAGATGTTATATCAGCAGAGAGCCCACGTTGCTGCAGGAGACCCTCAAAGGCCTCGACGCAATCGCCGAGCTGCTCCACGTCCGCTTCGCGCTCGGCCAGCCACGCGTCTGAAATAACGGAAGCATAATCGCCGACTGGCGGTGGCGCCGCGATGCCGATGATCATTACGCTGAGATGCGCGTTTGCGCTCTCACAGAGCTCCATCGCAAGCTTGACATCACCGTCTCGCTGCTCGTGGCCGACTATGTTCAGCACAGTCTTGAACGTCATGGTCGTTCTCCTGGGTCAAAGCCGCGACTCCTGCATACAGCGATCGAACGTGAGTGGGCTTGCGCAAGATCAAGTTCTAACGAGTTTTGGTGCTCAGCAATGCGGCCATCGGTTATTCTCCACCAGTGGCGCGAGGCCCGAGGCAAGCGTGAAGAGCGCAACGAGGGCGACGATGCGGCGATACTGATCAAATCACTGGTGACTGAGGTCTGCTTTTGGACACTGGTCCAAGAAGCTTGAACGACTTATCAGGGGCCGATACCGGACTGTCCGGTTGTGCATCTCTAAAGCCGAATAGCTGCCACCGAACGCGGGCTGAATTTGCCGACAGTTTCTGCCCCTATTGGGCCACTTGAATAGTCGATCGTCCGGCTAAAGCGGACTTAGGCTGAACCGCGCAAATTAAGGAGCAGACTTCAAGGCAATCGCCAGTAAGGGTTGAATTCAGCGAATAATTACAAACTTAAAACTACCAAGTGCTTGGTGCTGTTCATGACCACTCCCTGGGAACCGCCCAGTGTTCCACAAGCGCTTCGACACAGTCGAAACACTCAAGTCGACGCCCCGGCAGAAAAACCGAGGTCAGATCAAAGGCTCTTATTGTTCCTTTCCGATGCCTACCGTTGTCTGCGCTCGGCAGTCGACTGAAAACTGTCAGGGTTCCGCTGGGTCCCCAGGCAGCAGTGTTTTTGATGAATTCGGCATCCACACTCTTCATCTGCTGAGTCGATCTTGGAAGCTTATACATCTGGTGCCCTTGCGGTGGTGGAAGCACACGAGATTTGCGACGCGGACCCACTGATAATCACGGAGTCGCCTTGGCGGGTGTGCCAAATCCGCTACGCTCCTCATTTCGGCATTCAGCGGGATAGCCTCTGGATATAGTCAATAATCGCTTCAGTTTGTTGGGGTGTCGCAATGAACTCGGGCATGTCCGGATGCCCGACGTAAATCCCTTCGGCGAAAGCCTCCTCCAAAGCATCAAGTGGATAGCGCTCGTGGAGATCACGAAAAGCTGGTGCCGCGGGATGTTGGCTGCTGTCCGCGATGTCGATGGCGTGACACCGAGAGCAGTTCGCTTCGACAAGATCCCTGCCAGCAGATGCAGAAAGGACAGGCGTGGAACATGTCAGATAAGCAGCAACGACGACAAGTATGGAGCTTAATAGCCGCTGATAGAATGAGGTGTTGCGTCTGCACATTGTTCCGCTCTCCCAAGCTGTCTTCTGCGTTGAAGGTCGTTCTTCGATACCCCTCGTCATGTCCTCACGGTTATCTGTGATCTGAACCGGTTCATCCTGATCTCCGCTAGCGTCGGATGGTTGCTGGTCGGTCGGATTGGTCCAACGATCTATTCCACCTCTGCCCTCATGGACACGAGGTGACGTGTACTAACACCGCCTCACCCCTCATCGGGTTCTGCCCGACGGGTCGACATTCCAAGCATGCTGTAGAGCGGACACGTGCCTAAGACCCCGGTTAGAAGAGGCACAAAGCCAAGAAAGCTCCAATAACGCCAGTCGCTCGCCGGGTAGGCAAAGAAAAGCGACAAGATCGCTAAGCCGACGCCAATCCTGATCACCCGGTCGATTGGGCCAACATTGCTAGAAAACATGGCAGTCTCCTATAGATGGATCCGATGCCATGCATTCAATCAGCATGGCGATACGTTCGCCTTGATCGGGATCAAGATTAACCGTCGCATCCTGTTCAGAGGAAGAAATACCCGCCGACCGATTGGAAACAGGTCACTACCCGATGGTCACCGCCAGGACGATGGCACGATACATCGTAGCCGTCTCGAGCATGCCCAGAGGTCTCGCAACGAGATTGGCCACGCTGTTCGGTGTCGGACTGCGAACTGACCGAGACATTCTCGCCCGCCGTCATGGACATCGCGTCCGCCACCAGACCAGCAACACCTGCCACCAGAACCTCGGATGTCGCGGCCGACGCCGCGCCAACCCGACGATCAGGCTGGCGCTCGACACGATGCCGTCATTCGCGCCAGCACCGCCGCCCGCAGCCAGCCGATGCGGGAAACGAGATGGGACTCGGGATGTGTGTGAAGGCGCGACATGGCAGGCCTCGGGGATTGTTCTTAATTTCTACGTCTTCAGCTTCTACTTTGGTAGTTAGAAACAGCGGTGTTGGAAATTAGAAGGCGATCGCCGGATTAGATCCGTCGGTCGGTAATAAACACCCAGCTAGAGCAAATTCTGACATATCGTACGGTTAAGTATTGCAAGCGCCTTGACCTGGATCAGTACGTCTCGGGAATCAGGGGGTAATATTATGTCAAATCCAGTCAAGTGCCATTGAATCACCTTGTGTCCTCGCGGAATTGATCAAGCACTTCGGCGATAGCCGTTTCTGGAGGAGTGGCGACCGACGCCGGCACAAACCCTGGGTTTGGGGGAGAGAAAGCATGGCTATCACGGGTCTCGAAGGGGCGCCGAAGGCCGATAGCAGGTCATCCGGCAAGCTCGGATTGGTCGCGCTTGTCGCCCTCGTCGTAGGTTCAATGATTGGCGGCGGCGTTTTCAGCCTGCCGCAGAACATGGCCAAGGGTGCATCTCCGGGTGCCGTCGTCATCGGTTGGCTGATCACCGGCATCGGCATGCTTGCGCTGGCCTTCGTCTATCAGGGACTGTCGACCCGAAAGCCTGCGCTCGACGCGGGTCCCTATGCCTATGCCCGGGCCGGCTTCGGCGATTTCGTCGGCTTCAACAGTGCCTGGGGCTACTGGCTCAGCGCGTGGCTGGGCAACGTATCCTATGTCGTGCTGATCTTCGGTGCCCTGAGCTATTTTTATCCAGCCTTCGGCGCCGAGGGGAACACGGTTCAGGCGATCATCGGCGCCTCGGTTGTTCTGTGGATCACCCATGCGCTGATTCTTATGGGTATCCGACAGGCCGCCATCATCAATGTCGTTACTACAATCGCGAAATTGCTACCTATCCTGCTGTTCATCCTGCTCGTGACGTTGGCGTTCAACCCGCCGAAGATCAGCACTGATTTCTGGGGGACACAGACACCCGACCTTGGCAGCATCATGGACCAGGTCAAAAGCACGATGCTTGTCACGCTCTGGGTCTTCATCGGGATCGAAGGCGCAAGCGTCGTTTCCGGCCGCGCCGCCAGACGGGAGGACATTGGTCGCGCCACGATCATCGGATTCGTCATCGCGCTCGGCGTCTATTTGTGCGTATCGCTGCTGTCCTTCGGCGTCATGAACCAGGCTGAACTCGCCGCCCTGCCTTCGTCGGCATCGATGGCCAACGTGCTGGAACAGGTCGTTGGTCCCTGGGGTTCGGTTCTCGTGAGGATCGGGCTTGTCATCTCGGTGGCTGGCGCGTTCCTGAGCTGGACGTTGTTTGCCGCCGAAATTCCTTATCGCGCGGCAAAGGAGGGCATGCTGCCGAAGGTGTTTGCGACCGAAAACGCGAATGGGTCTCCTGCCGGGTCGCTGTGGATCACCAACATCTTCGTGCAGATATTCCTGATCGTCACATTTTTCGCGAACTCGACCTATCTCGCCCTGTTCTACATCGCCTCGACCGCGATCCTGGTGCCTTACGTGCTCTCTGGCGCTTATGCCTTCAAGCTGGCGCTGAGCGGCGAAAGCTATGGGGCGGGTGAGGGGCGTGGCCGCGACATGTTCACCGGCGCACTGGCCACGGTTTATGGCGCGTGGCTGATCTATGCCGCAGGGCCGAATTACCTACTGATGTGCGCCATCCTCTATGCCGTCGGGGTTCCGGTCTACTGGTTCGCCCGCTCCGCAAGGGGCGAAAAGGCCTTTTCCGGTATTGAGGCGATGATCGGCACAGGAATCGTGATCGCGGCAGGCATCGCCGCCTACCTGATGTGGACCGGCGCCATTAGCGCGCTTTGACCCCTTGAATTGAGGAACCCTGAGATGAACGCGGAAATGAAACTCGGGGTTCATTCGGAAGCGGGTAAGCTGCACCAGGTCATCGTCTGCCGCCCGGGCCTTGCCCATCGGCGCCTGACGCCCGCCAATTGTCAGGAACTGCTGTTCGACGACGTGTTCTGGGTCAAGCAGGCACAAAAGGATCATGACGTCTTTGCCGCAACCATGCGCGACGAAGGCGTCGAGGTATTGGACGTCAACGTGCTACTGGCCGAGACATTGGAGACGGCGGAAGGCCGCGCCTACGTGCTGGACCACAGGATCAGCGCCGATCAAGTCGGCGTTGGCATGATCAGCGAATTGCGCGGCTGGATGGATGAACTGCCGGGCGCCGACCTGGCGGAATGCCTTCTGGGCGGACTGGCCGCAGACGATCTGCCATTCAGCCCGACGGGTCTGTTCGGCGGCTACCTCGGCCATCACGGTTTCATCCTGCCGCCCCTGCCCAATGCCATATTCACGCGCGACAACTCGGCCTGGATTTATGGTGGCGTTGTCGTGAACCCGATGTACTGGGCTGCACGCCGCCCGGAAACCTTACTAAACACGGCAATCTACCGGTTTCACCCTACGTTCGCCAGCAAGGCCGAAATCCATTGGGGCGATCCGACCAACGAGCACGGGCTGGCCACGCTCGAGGGCGGCGACATCATGCCGGTCGGCAACCGCACGGTTTTGGTAGGCATGGGCGAGCGGTCGTCGCCACAAGGCATCGGGCAACTCGCGCAAGCGCTTTTCGCCAAGGGTGTTGTGGACCGCGTTCTGGCCTTTCGCATCCCGAAATCGCGCGCAGCGATGCACCTCGACACCGTGTTCACGCTGTGCGGCGGGGATGTGGTGACGACCTTCAAGGAAGTCGCCGACGAACTGACTTGCTACGACATCCGTCCCGGCGAGGGAACGGCGCCGCTGGCGTTCCGCCACGACCCGCGCCCGATCTTCGAAATCGTGGCCGAAGTTCTTGGCTACAAGAAACTGCAGATCGTGCCGACCGGCGGCAATACCCAGGAGGAGCGGGCCCGTGAGCAGTGGAATGACGGCAACAACGTCCTGGCGCTGCGCCCCGGAGTCGTAATCGGCTATGACCGCAACGACGATACCAATGCAGCTCTCAAGGCCGTCGGCGTCGAGGTCCTGGCAATTCCTGGTGCGGAGCTTGGCCGTGGGCGCGGCGGCGCACACTGCATGAGCTGCCCGACCATCCGCGAAGCAACCTGAATTCAAGGGGGCGAGACAATGGCGTTCAATCTGAAGAACCGCAGCCTGCTGACGCTGCGCGATTATTCTCCAAGGGAAATCAGTTTTCTCCTGAAGCTCGCGGCCGATCTGAAGACCGCGAAATATGCCGGCACAGAAGTGCCCAGGCTGCAGGGCAAGGATATTGCCCTGATCTTTGAGAAGGATTCGACCCGGACCCGCGTTGGCTTCGAGGTCGCTGCCTATGATCAGGGGGCTCGCGTCACCTATCTCGGACCAACCGGTAGCCACATCGGCCACAAGGAATCGGTCAAGGACACCGCCCGGGTTCTGGGGCGCATCTATGATGCGATCGAATATCGTGGATTTGGTCAGGAGATCGTCGAGCAACTGGCCAAATATTCCGGGGTGCCGGTCTACAACGGACTGACCAAGGAATTCCACCCGACCCAGATTCTGGCCGACTTCCTGACCATGCAGGAGCATATCGAGAAGCCGCTGCACCTGGTGTCCTATGCCTTCATCGGCGACGCAGCCAACAACATGGGCGACAGCTTGCTGATCGGTGGCGCCAAGATGGGCATGGACGTGCGGCTTTGCGCGCCCAATGCCTGCTGGCCGTCAGCGGGCATCCAGGACGAGGCGCGCGCCATTGCCACGGAAACCGGCGCGCGTATCACGATCACCAACGATATCGATGCAGCCGTCAAGGATGTCGATTTCGTCTACACCGACGTCTGGGTCTCGATGGGGGAACCGCAGGAGAAATGGGGCGAGCGGATCGAACTGTTGATGCCCTATCAGGTCAACGCGGCGCTGATGGCCCGAACCGGCAATCCTCGAACCCGCTTCATGCATTGCCTGCCCGCCTTTCATGACACAGAGACATCCGTGGGTGCCGACATCGAGGCCAAATTCGGCATCAGTGCGATGGAAGTGACCGATGACGTGTTCGAGAGCCCGGCCTCGATCGTCTTCGAACAGGCCGAGAACCGGCTGCATACGATCAAGGCGGTGCTTGTCGCCACGTTGGGTGTTTGAGGTGCTGGTTGTCGTCGCCCTTGGTGGCAATGCGTTGTTGAAACGCGGTGAGCCGCTGACGGCTGAGGCGCAGCGTGCCAATGTGCAACAGGCTGCCAAAGCCCTGGCCGCGATCGTACGGGCGGGACACGGTCTGGTTGTCACTCACGGCAACGGGCCGCAGGTGGGCCTTCTGGCGCTGCAGGGTGCCTCCTACAAGCCCGATGAGGCCTATCCCCTCGACGTTTTGGGCGCCCAGACGGAGGGCATGATCGGCTACATGATCGAACAGGAACTCGAAAATGCGCTCGGCCATGACCGGCCGGTGGCGACGCTGCTCACTCAGGTCGTCGTGGATGTCCACGACCCGGCCTTCGGAAAACCGACGAAATTCGTAGGCCCCGTCTATGAGAGGGAAGAAGCCGAGACACGCGCGAAGGCCGCAGGTTGGGCGATTGCAGCAGATGGCCCAAAATGGCGGCGCGTCGTGGCCTCGCCTGGGCCGATGGAAATCCCGGATCTGCGTGTGCTCAAGCTTTTGCTGGAACAAGGGGTGATCGTCATCTGCGCTGGCGGTGGCGGCATCCCTGTCGTCCGTCGCGGCGATGGCAGCCTGATCGGCATCGAGGCGGTCATCGACAAGGATGCAGCCAGTGCACTGCTTGCCCGGCAGCTCGGGGCCGATGCGCTCCTGCTTCTGACCGATGTCGATGGCGTCTATCGCGACTTCGGCACGGAACGCGCGGCGCGGATCGCCGAACTGACAGTGGTTGAAGCGCTTGCCTTCGATGCGCCCGCCGGTTCCATGGGGCCAAAGCTGCGCGCCGGATCTGATTTCGCTATGGCCGGCCGCTTCACCGGCATCGGTCGGCTGGAGGACGCCATCGCAATCCTGGACGGCCGTACCGGCACGCGGATCATCACACCGGACGAGGCTCGGGAAGAACCTGGTGGGGCGCTCGTCTGACACATTCAGCGGCTTTCCGGACGGCAACGGGAGCAAGGTTCGGCACTATCGACGAATAGTTCTCCGCCAGGGGTTTGCCCAAGGCGAATATGCTCCGGAACGAAGTGCATGGCGTTCACGACGCTGCCCGGTCAGGTTCATCACAGGTTTGTTTTCCTCCAGGAGAGGTCTGCAGTTTGACATTGTCCATTACGAAACCGCAGGGGTCAGCACCGTTACGTCAGGGCCTGACCAAGGCCGAGGCCGAGGCCCGGCTTGCTGCCGAGGGCTACAACGAACTGCCGCGTGCGCGTCGTCGCACACCCTTTCGGATCGTGCTGGAGGTCCTGCGCGAGCCGATGCTGGCGCTGCTGATCGCAGGGGGTGTCGTCTATCTGTTGCTTGGCAGCCTGGAAGAGGCGCTGGTTCTGCTGGCCTTCGCCTGTCTGTCGGTGGGTATCACCGTGGTGCAGGAGGCGCGGACCGAACGGGTGCTGGAGGCGCTGCGCGACCTGACCAGCCCGCGGGCACTGGTCATTCGGGGCGGAGAGCGCCTGCGGATCGCAGGGCGCGAGGTGGCGCGCGGCGACCTGATCGTGCTGGCCGAAGGCGATCGCGTTCCTGCCGATGCAGTGCTGGTCGAGGCAACGGGGCTCTCTGCCGACGAATCCCTGCTGACCGGCGAGGCCGTTCCTGTCCGCAAGAAGGTCGGAAAGCCCGATCCAGACACCCGTCCGGGCGGCGAGGATCTGCCCGTGGTTTTCTCGGGCAGCCTGATCGTTGGCGGATCGGCCATCGCCGAGGTCACGGCAACCGGGACCGTCAGCGAGATCGGCAAGATTGGCGCCTCGCTCGCGCAACTGGAGACAGAGACTCCGCATCTGCAGCGCCAGATGCGCAGTCTGGTCATCTGGTTCGCCGCGCTGGGGGGCGCGGTCAGCGTGGCGGTCGTGGTCCTTTATGGACTACTGCGCGGTGGCTGGCTGGAGGGAGTTCTTGCGGGCATCGCCGTCGGCATGTCGATGCTGCCCGAGGAATTCCCTATGGTGCTGGCGGTCTTCATGGCGATGGGGGCGTGGCGGATTTCCAAGGTCAGGGTGCTGACGCGGCGTGCTTCGGCGATCGAGACGCTGGGCGCGGCCTCGGTGCTGTGCACCGACAAGACCGGCACTCTGACCGAGAACCGCATGACGATTGCCGAATTGCGCCTTGCAGACGGAACCCCGGCCACGATCGCCGAAACGGCCTTGCCAGAGGCCTTTCGCGAGCTTTCGGCAGCGGGGGTCATGGCTTCGGCCCCCGAACCGTTCGACCCGATGGAGAAGGCGTTTCATGCGCTGGCCACAGCGGACCTACGCGCCGGAGAAACCCTGCCTGGGGCGGGCCGGAGGCTGGTGCGCACCTATGGCCTGTCACCCGATCTGCTGGCCATGTCGCAGGTCTGGGCAACTGATGGCGCAGGCTGGCAGATCGCCGCCAAGGGCGCACCCGAGGCGATCGCAGACCTGTGCGCGCTGGACACGGCCGCCCGCGCCACGGTTACTGTGCAGGTGAACGACATGGCGCAGGCGGGCCTGCGGGTACTGGGGGTGGCCGATGCCGCGTTTTCCGGCGCCGGCCTACCAGACAGCCAGCGCGCGTTCGCCTTTCGCTTTCTGGGCCTCGTGGGTCTCGCCGATCCCCTGCGCACCTCGGTGCCCGAGGCGGTGGCGCTGTGCCGCAGCGCAGGGATCCGGGTCATTATGATCACCGGCGACTATCCGGCCACGGCGCAGGCCATCGCGGCGGAGGCGGGATTGCAGGGCGGCCGAGTGATCGCCGGGGCCGAACTTCAGGCGATGCCGGACGCTGATCTGGCTACCGCCGTGCAGGATGTCAGCATCTTCGCCCGCATTATGCCGGAACAGAAGCTGCGCATCGTCAACGCGCTGAAGGCCTCGGGCGCCGTTGTGGCCATGACAGGCGACGGCGTGAACGACGCGCCGTCGCTGAAGGCGGCAGATATCGGCGTGGCGATGGGCGGGCGCGGAACGGATGTGGCGCGCGAGGCGGCCAGCATCGTGTTGCTGGACGACGATTTCGGCTCCATCGTCACCACCGTGCGATTGGGGCGGCGGATCTACGACAACCTGCGCAAGGCGATGAGTTTCATCCTGGCAGTGCATGTGCCGATCGCAGGGCTGGCGCTGATGCCGCTTCTGTTCGGGATGCCGATCCTGTTCGGCCCAATGCACATCGCCTTTCTGGAAATGGTGATCGACCCGGTCTGTTCTCTGGTCTTCGAGGCTGAGACTGAGGAGAAAGGCGTGATGGACCGCCCGCCGCGCCCGCCTGCCGAGCCCCTCTTATCTGTCCCCACCATCCTGTGGAGCCTGGTCCAGGGTGCGATGGTTCTAGCGGCGACCGCCACGATCTTCGCGCTTGCCCCCGGTTACGGACTGGAAGCCGATCAAGTGCGGGGTCTCACCTTTGCTTCGCTGGTCTTTGGCATCGTCGCGCTGATCTTCGTGGACCGCTCGCTGTCGTTCTCCGTCATCACTGCAATCCGGCGGCCCAACCGGGCGCTGGCGGTTGTGCTTCCGATTGTCGCTGTCCTTCTGGCGGTCACCTTGTTCTGGCAGCCCGCCCGCGACCTGTTTGGTTTCGCGGCACTGGACCCGGTATTCCTGGCCGTCCCTCCACTTGCGGGGCTGGCGGTGCTGCTGGTGCTCGAGGCGCTCAAGCCGATCTGGCGGCGGACCGTCCGCGTTAGCGCAAAATCGCAATAGCGGATCTGCGGAAGGTGCTGTTGGACGAATGGTCTGACGATCGATCGTCCACTTTCTGTGGATAGATTTATTCCACGGCTTCAGTGCCCGGATATACTAGGCACGGTATAGCCGTTCCGGACGGCAACACGGATCTGGGATTCGGCGTCGGGCAATCGCATGAAGGCCTCGGATTAGGTTGTGTCATAGGATACTCCTTTCGCCGCTCAGCCGCTCTTGCAGCCCCAGAAGGACGTGTGATCGGCGGCGAAGTAGCCGTCCGCGACCCGGAAGTCCCCTGCAGTTCGACGGTATCGCCGGCCGACAGCGCGGCCTGGCCTTCCCGGCTAACTCGCACGCGAGACCGCCGCTGGTCGAACCGACACTCGCGCCCATGCTGTTAAAGGTTCTGCCGGGCGAACCAGGCAGGTGAGTTAGATTGGCAAGCACGCGAAGAAGGTTGGCCGCTTCACAAGCCTTCCGCCATCTTTGCTCGTTTTTAAGGGATACCAATGGGCTAGGAAGTTACCATTCACATCGTTCATCCGGATAAGGGCATCCGACGCTCAATCGGCCTCACGCTGGCGCTCGGAGGGTTCGTCGTTCGCTTTCACAGCAACCTGAGCGAAATTCTGGATCCGCAAAGCAGCTTCTTGACAGGATGTGTCGTGATCGCTGGCGCCAAGAGGTCTCCATCCGAAGCCCAGTGCCTGCATGAGTTGCGGGCGAGTGGACTCCATCTTCCTGTTATTTTTGTCGTAGACCACGGAGATGTGAAGGCTGCCGTCGCGGCTTTGAAGGCCGGAGCTGCAGATTATCTGCAGTTCCCGTTTGAAGCGCAAATTCTGCTCGGCGCGGCTCGCGCAGCCCTCAATGCTACCCTGACCAAAAACACGTCCGATCTCGAACAAAGCCAACTACGGGCACGCCTGTCACGTCTTACGCCCCGCGAAGTCTGCGTATTACGCGGCGTGGTCGACGATCGCCCGAACAAACTGATTGCTCATGAGCTCGACATCAGTCCGCGCACCGTCGAGGTCCATCGCGCTAGTGTGATGACAAAGATGAACGCCCGCAGCGTTGCCGAACTCGTGCGCACGGTGATTGTCGTGGAAGGTGATGCCGCGATCCACAACTTGCCGCCGAACCGTCAAAATGGCGCATCGCATTAAATAGCTTACTAAGTGATGAGCATAGCAACGACGACGGCGCGATGCATCGTAGCCGTCTCGAGCATGCCCAGAGGTTTCGCAAAGGGTCAGGCCACGCAATTCAATGGGCGAGCAGCACGGGTAGATCTGCGTTGGCGAGCACCTCGCGCGTGCTGCCTCCGATGATCCATTCCAACAGCCGCGAATGCCCATAGGCGCCCATGACCAGTAGATCGGCGTTAAGGTCGCGTGCCTTGGACAGCAGAACCAGGCCCGCATCACGACCCTTGGAGTCGACGATCGCGACATCGGCGCTGATATCGTGATGCGCGAGATAGCTGGCCACATCGAAGCCCGGCTCTTCCCCGCTCGCCCATTCCCGAGCGACTGGATCGATCATGCAGATGGTTACGGCATCGGCACCGACAAGCATGTCGAGCGAGGCAGCAAGGGCGCGCGCAGCCGGGATGGAGCCATTCCAGCCGACTAAAACGCGCCTGGGTTTCAGCGTCACCTTCGCCCCGTCTGGAACGAGCAGGAAGGGCCGACCGCTGCGAAAGATCAATCCTTCGAGAATGCGGCTATGGAAGAGGGAGTTTGGTCCTTTCGGCGGTGCTGCGACCGCGAGATCGGCATAGCGGCCGTACAACCCGGCAACGTCGGCGATATCAATTGTGTCCACCATCAGGCGCAGCGCTTCGCCGTTGCAATCTCGGCGCTCCAGTTGCGCCGAGATTTCCGCAACGCGGCTGTCAAGGGCCGAAGATATCTGCTGCTGTGCCTCTTTCCATTGTTGCCAGGTTTCCTGACGCCGGGTGCCGATCGGCATGAGCGGCGCATCCGCGACAACGACGCAGCGAACGTGCAATCCGTCATCCTGGCCCATCGCGATCGCGCTTTCCAGAAGCGTCGACGGATCGTTTTGCTCGATCAGACAAAGAAGAACGCGTGGCATCATGCGGATTGTACCCCCGGAAGAATGAGCAGGCATTGTCCGTCGAACGCTAGCACCGCAGCTGCCTGGCTTAGTTGATACCAATCAAGTTTCGCTGCGGCGTACGAAGCGGCGCCCGGTGTTGACCCATATCAACGGCGTCCGTCTCGTCGGGGCATAGACTTGCATCTTCAAGGAGGACTTTGTCATGGAACGATATGGATGGCAGGATTGGGTGATCACGCTTCTGGGCGGCTGGCTTGTTGTCTCGCCATTTGCACTGCGCGCCCTCGGATATGAAAGCGGGCCGGCGCTTCCGGCGGACTGGAATGCCTACATCGTCGGCGTCCTTGCGCTGGCCCTCGGGATCGCTGCGCTGCTGGCGCGGCGGATCTGGGAGGAATGGGCCGATGTTGCGCTTGGTGTGTGGCTTATGGTGTCGCCCTGGGTGCTGGGCTTTACGTCCGATCGTCCGATGACGACGAATGTCATCGTTGTCGGAGGGCTCATGATCCTGGTGGCTGCATCGACCATCGCCACAGACCGGACGTCCCATGCGTGAGGGACCCAAGAAGCCAAATGGGCTCGATCTCGATAGTATGCGGCGGGTGATGGAAGCACGCAGGGAGGAACTGGATCGGCGCCTCAGCAAGATTGGCGTCGATCTCGCCCAGCCGGGCGACAGGGACTTGGAAGATCAGGCCATCCAGCGCGAGAACGACGAGGTGCTGGAAGAGATGGGCGAAGCCGGCGTGGAGGAGCTGCGGCAGATCGAAGCTGCGCTTACACGGGTGGAAAAAGGCACCTACGGCGTCTGCACGCGTTGCGGCGAGCGGATCGACGAGCAGCGCCTGAAAACACTTCCGTCGACCCCCTTTTGCGTAGCGTGTGCCACAGAACTCTGAACAACTGGAGCTTCGATGATCACGCAGATGAGTGGCGAGGACTGCCTGACGCTTCTCTACAAAGTCCCAACCGGACGGCTCGCCTGTGCGCTTCACGACCAGCCTTACGTGGTTCCGATCCAGTTTGCGGCCGAACCTGGCCATCTCTATAGCTTCACCACCCTTGGCCAGAAAGTCGAGTGGATGCGGCAGAACCCGCGCGTCAGCGTTCTGGTAGATCGGATCGATCACCCGGAGTGCTGGGAAAGCGTGATAATCACCGGACTCTACGAAGAGATTTCTCCGAACAACGGCTATGAGGGGCAACGCGATCATGCCTGGTCGCTGCTGCAATCGAATGCAAGTTGGTGGGAGCCCGGCTCCCAGCAGACTCGGATCGGTGACACAGATCGTCCGCTCGTGCCGGTCTTCTTCCGCATCGCCATCGTCGAGATGACGGGCAGACGGTGCAGGGGTGACGAACACGCCGAACAGCCAACAGAGCCGACCTTCTTTGAGAGGATGATCCGACGAATTGGATCGCGAACTTGACCCTGATCAAAGCGCGGGACCGGCGGTGTTATAGAAGAGGAAAGACCGAGAGGCTGGTAGCTGGCTCGTCCCAAGGAGGACCACATGCTCGACAAGACACTCAGGCAGACCATCATTGACGCACTGGATTTTGATCCTGGCCTGCATTCCGCCGACATCGGTGTCGCGGTGGAAAACGGCGTCGTCACGTTGACTGGCCATGTGCCGACCTATGACGAAAAACTGACCGCAGAAGATCTGGTCAAGCGGATCAAGGGCGTGCGTGGTATTGCGCAAGAGATCGAGGTGCGCCCCGCCGGTACGCATCGCACCGCCGATGACGAGATCGCAAAGCGGGCGCTGAACGTCATTCGATGGAACACCACGGTTCCGGACGACCAAATTCAGGTGAAGGTGCAAAGGGGCTGGGTCACGCTCACAGGCCGCGTCGAATGGCAGTACCAGAAGAATGCGGCGGCCGGCGCCGTGCGCGGTCTGGTTGGCGTGATCGGCGTATCCAACATGATCGAAATCCGGCCGCGCGCCGAGGCGACCGACATCAAGAAGCGCATCGAAGCTGCCTTCAAGCGCGATGCCGAGTTGGAGGCCCAATCGATCCAGGTCGACGTTCACGACGGAAGAGTGACGCTGGAAGGCCATGTGAAAGTGTGGGCCGACCGACAGGCCGCCGAACGTGCCGCGTGGTCGGCACCGGGAGTCACGGCTGTCGAGGACCGCATAACCTTGGCCTGAGAGCGTTTCGGGTAGCCGTCGTGGAAAACGCGGCCGTCGGGAGGGCGGCCGCGTTTTCATATTCCGTCAACTTCCATCAGAGCGACGGCCCGCGGACGATTTTCTACCGATCGCCGCTGAAATCAGAATGGTTCTGCTGCCGCAGGTCTGCATGCAGAAGACATGCCCTTCGTCGAGATCAGTTGACCGCTGCGATATAGCGATGACGGTCGGAACGAAGGTGGGTGAAACAACTGACGAATGGTCGAGTTCGCACCGCAAATTGATTTGTATTAAATTACTTTCTTCTTCAAGAGATACGGCTTCACTGGGTCGGGCAGGCTGAAACTTCTTTCAAAGAAGATGAGGAGCGAACGATGGCCTACCGTAACCTTTCAACTGCGATCGCCATGTCTCAGCATTGCAGCAATCTGAGATCCACCTTGCACACTGGGCTTTCAGCGGAAGCACAGCTGCAAATGAACAAACTGGCGCGTATCAAATCTTATCGCAAAGGCGAGACCATAGTAGCCCAAACCGATGATATGAACATTATTGGCACCGTGCTCAATGGTGTCCTTAGGTCGAACAGGACATCCAGTGACGGGCGCCATCAGATCGTTTGCCTATTGCTGCCGTCCGACGTTTTCGGCCGCGTCTATATCCGCACGTCCCATGTCAGCATCGAAGCAGCAAGTGACTCGACCGTCTGCACCTATGATCGTCAAGCGATCGAGAAGCTGATGGCTCAGTTCCCTGAGATCGAGCACCGGATGATAGTCGTTCTCTCCCAACAGCTGGATGCTGCGCATGACTGGATGCTGATGATCGCGACCCAAAGCGTTCTAGAGCGTGTGGCAATGTTTCTTCTCATTTGCCGCAACGCCGGGCTGTCTAAGCCTCATCTTGATAATTTGTCGGTGACAATTCCTATCAGCCGCGGAGACATGGCAGCACATCTCGGAACGACGATCGAGTCGATCTGTCGCGCGCTACAGACGATGAAAAAGCTGGGCGTCATACGGACTATTCTGCCCACGCAAATCGAGATTATGAACCTTGATCGCTTGGTCATCATGTCGAATTGCGGGCTGGAAGACGCCGAAGCATCGCTCGATGACTTCGAGATCAACAAAGACCAAGGTTCCGAACGCATCCACGCGTTAACGGTCCTGACGGACAGCGCACCGAAATCGGTGCATTAGCTTGTGAGCGGTCAGAGTTCATTTGCTGAGTCTGAAGACGTGGGGTGAAGGGGCACCTTAGCGTCGAAAAAGAACATTGCCCGAATGGCCGGAACCAGTGAACATCGCGGACAAGATTGTCGGCCAACTGGCCAAGCGCATTTCCGGATACAGACGGTCCGGTCCTGGGCGTCTTGGACTGAATAGCGGTCCGATAAAGCAGCACTGATCTCGCCGAGGCTTCCGACATAACGTGGGTGGTTAGTTCGGTGTGGCCGCGGCCCGGTACCCGCCATTCAGAATGAATCCGACTCTTGGGATCGATGGGGCCTCTGCGGGTCGTTTGTCTAGGCGAAAATCAGAAGAGGTTTCCGTTTCGAGACGCCAGCAGTGCAGTTGTTCTCGCCTGAAGAACGCCGGGGAACTCGTGGTCTGCTCGCAGACCCGCCGCCACCCATCGCTCGCCGTTCTTTAAAAGTCGCTCTTGAACTCCATCACAGGGCTGAAGTCGCAGCACTGGATGAGGGCCTGCAAAAGAGAAAGCATAAGCGTTGGCCGTCCGCCATCCAACGTCGGAGAGATGGACGAGGCTAAACCGCTCCCAATGAGAACGGCAAGAATGACAGCAAGAACGCCAAAAGCAGCAGAGCGATAAAACGGGTGTTTTGCACGCTTTCTGTTTGTCCCCTCCATGGGCAATTGCCCGAAATCGATCATTTGCCATTCCTCAAACCAACAGGGTCGACGGGAACCGAGTGTAAATCCATCTGTTCCAGTGGTCCGACTATCTTCCGCATCAAGGTTAATTTGCCCCTGCAGTCTATCCAATTGGGAACAATGGTAACCGCTTGCTGGCCTTCTCTCCCTTTAATGGCAGATGCACATGAAAAGTGGCGGGTTTGGAATATTTTCGGCTATTGTTGACCCGATGGACGAGAGGGCGAAGGACGACAAAGAAGTTGATCGGGGACCGCTGACCATCAATGAGGACGATGCTGCGGTCGTGCGCCGTATCTTCCGTGACTTCGCGGGCGGAAATTCCCAAAAGCGTTAGCACGCGCCTTGAATGTCGAACGCGTCCCCGGCCCCACCGGCAAGGCCTGGCGCGATCCGGGGCCGTGCGACACGGCGTACAGATTTCCTGCACAACGACCGTTTTTCCGGGTGTTCTCGTCTGGAACCGGAGGACTAAGGCCGCGACCCTTGAACCGGCAACCGAGTATCTCGGGTGAACCATGAGCACCTTTGGATTCGGCAGGACGTCAAGGAGTTGCGCATCGTCGATCCGAATATCTGGAACGAGGTCCAGGTCCGTCTCGAATGCGTTCGGCGTTCGCTGCATTCCGTCAATATCCTTAAAGATGTATTTTGAGAGCAGCGCCGTCCACGCCATTTGCTGACCGGTATCTCGTTATGCTATGCCTGTGGCGGTCCGCTCGCATCTGTCGGTCACGGCTACTTCGACTGTCTATCTGCACGCGTGGAAGCGTGATGCAACGTCAAGCCGAGCATCGGTCCAGCGAAGCTGGAAGCAGCGATCCTCAGCGGTTTCAAGACCCGACTGATGGCGTCCGATCTGTTGGCTGAGTTTGTTGCTGTATTTCATGGGGAGATGAACCGCATCGAAGGGAAATCGCGGCGCGTCGATGCGGTTGTTTGCCGTCGCGGGCGCGCACTGATACTTGGATCTCGTCGAAATCAGAGTTCCTGAGCCGTCGGCCGAAAGAGGATTTCGTTGATGTCCACGTCCTCAGGCTGACTGATGGCGAATTCCACCAAGCCAGCAAACGTCTCGGCTGGAACTCCGATCTCACCAACATACTCTTGGTTGGCCTTTTTGACATCCTGCTCCGTGATGTGGTCGAGCAGTTCCGTCTTCACCGCACCGGGTGAGATGATCGTTGTGCGGATATTGTAGGATTTCACCTCCTGCCGGAGCCCCTCGCTGACTGCCCGCACACCGAACTTCGTCGCGGAATAGACTGCCGAACCACCGAAGAGCTTGTGTCCCGCGACTGAAGATAGATTGATGATATGCCCCGCCTTCTGTTTTCTCATGTAAGTCAGCGCGGCGGCGATACCGTAGAGCACGCCCTTCAAATTGACGTCGATCATCTGGTCCCATTCATCGACCTTAAGGCGTTCAAGAGGCGACAGGGGCATAATGCCGGCATTGTTGATCAGAACATCGATCCGACCGTAAGTTTGCACGGCTGTGTCGACCAGCTTTTGCACGTCTGTGCGTCTGGTGACGTCGGTAGCAACCGCCGTAGCCTTGCCACCGGCTTCAGAAATTTCGGATGCCAGCGCCTCCAATCGGTCTGCACGCCGAGCACCAAGCACGACGCTGGCGCCCTTCGCCGCGAGATGCCGCGCCGCGGCCTGGCCCATGCCGCTGGACGCGCCCGTGATGACGATGACTTTTCCGTTGATGTTGTCAGTCATTGTATTCTCCTTAGGGTGATGGATGGAACGCAGCCTCACACCCCTATCGAGGGGATTGGAGGCTTTCATCGTCCCGTATTTGAAGTTCCCTGGAGGTGCGCTGGCATCTCGACGGGTGAAAGCAAACGAAACCTGCAGTGCGACGTCCGGATGCCAAGCATGGGTCAGCGGCTCAACGTGAAGGCCGCTGCGCTGCGGCAAGCGCCATCGAGGACTCAATCAAGGCGCGTCAGGTTGACCGTGACGTTGCCAGGCCGGTCAAAGATCGACACGTCGCCTGTAACCTCGCCGAGGATGATGATGCCCGGCGCGGGGACGCTGCCGGCGCTGTAGTAGATCACGAAGTGATTGGAGCTCCACAGACCGAGCGTACCCATCGAGAAGTCGCGCTGTCGCGGCAGTTCCGGAAGGTCCGATGGCAGGTAGCCTGTCTTTTCCTGACGAAGATGGTCGCGCATGTCGATGCTTAGCGGCAGCATCTCCAGCAAGGCATCGGCGGCATCGTTATCCGCTAAAGTGGCGGTCACCTCGCCCCATTCAGACGAGATGCGAACTTGGTCCTGTGACATGGCAGCTCCTGTTAATCCGAGGGCAAAAGCGGCAACACCCAGTGCTGTTCTCCGCATGGGACATTCCTCCCGTTGGCGGAATTTTGGATTTGGATAGGCCTGCGCTCGTGCGCAGACCCATCTCGATTGCTCAAGCGGCGAGATGCTGGCCAAAGAACTCGGCCAGTCGGTCGAACGGGATCACGTCCATCTGATCGTAGAGATCCACATGATCTGCGCCGTCGATGATCATCAGCTCTTTCGGCTCGGCTGCGGCGGCAATGGCATCCTCGCTGAGGTATCGAGAATGCGCCTCGGAGCCCGCGATAACGAGCATCGGGCGTGGCGAGATCTCCGCGACATAGGTCAGGAGCGGCATGTTCATGAAGGACAGCGGATTGGTCACGGTCCAACCACCGTTCGAGTTCACCGAGCGGGGATGATAGCCCCGATCCGTCTTGTAATAGGCGTGGTACATGCGGATGACCGGATCATCGATGCCGTCGAGGCTATCTGGCAGACCGCCTGCCATGTCCGGTGCGCCATTTTCGGCATCCGTCCAGCGATGCTGGCTTATCTGCGTGAGGGCATCAGTCCGCTGCTCGTCTGTCATGCTGTCGTAGTAGCCCCGCGCCATGACGCGCGACATGTCATAGAGACTGGTTGTGGCCACCGCTTTGACGCGCTTGTCGGCGGCCACTGCGTTCAGCGCCATGCCACCGAAGCCGCAGATACCAATGACGCCGATCCGCTCACGATCCACGGCGTCGTGCAGGCCGAGATAGTCGACCGCGGCCATGAAGTCCTCGGTGTTGATGTCGGGCGATGCCACATCGCGCACCTCGCCGCCGCTTTCGCCGACGAAGGATGGATCAAAGGCCAGCGTGACGAAACCGCGCTCGGCCATGGTCTGGGCGTAGAGACCGGCCGATTGCTCCTTAACGGCGCCAAACGGGCCGGCGACAGCGAGCGCCGGCAGGGCGGCATCACCGTGCTCGGCTGGCATGTAGAGGTCGCCAGTCAGCGTGATGCCGTAGCGGTTGGTGAAGGTGACCTTCTCCTGGGTCACATTCTCGCTGCGGGGAAATGTCTTGTACCATTCGTCGCTGGCCTGCGCCTGAGCAAGCGCAACGCCACCGATTGAGGCAAGGCCTGCAGCGGCGACACCTGCACCAGTCATCATCAGCAGGGTTCTGCGACCGACGCTCGGAAGATCGTTCGATGTGTGAAGAGGTTTGTCGGTCATGTCGTTTGCCCGTTCAAGCAATTGGCATCGTTTGCTGAGGTCACGCGCATCAGGACGAGCGCAGGTGTAGTGAGAAGCGTTTGTCATCGTGGGTCACTCTGCTGAAACCATGCGGCGAGCGCGCACAGAGCCGACGCGCCGAGAAGCGCAGCCGAGACAGCGAAGGTGGTCTGCCAGCCGAGCGCATCGAAGACGAAACCGCCGGCGGCTGCGCCAGCCAGGATGGCCAGCTGGGTCACGGCAACCTGGAGCCCGCCGCCGGCCTCCGCCTCGGGACCAAGCGTTCGGGCAAGCCAGGTGCCCCAGCCGACGGGTGCCGCCGTTGCGAAGAACCCCCAAAGGACAATCAGTGCGCCGACAACGGCCGGCAGCGCAGCCGATGCGATCATCAGTGCTGCCAGCGCGGCCATTACTGCGGGGATCGCGATCAACAGACCATAGAGGCGTGTCCGCAGCAGGCGGCTGATCGCAAAGGTTCCGGCAAGGCCTGCAAGTCCGAGGGCCAGGAAGCCGCCCGAAAGCATGGGAACAGAGAAGCCCGCCACACCCTCCAAATACGGCCGCAGATAGGTAAACAGCGCGAACTGGCCCATGAACAGCAGGAAGATTGACGCCATGCCGAGCGCGACTTGAGGCTGGGAAAGCAGTCCAAGAGGATTGGCCCGCCGAATCCCACGGGGCGGCAGAGCCGGCATATGGATGCGTTGCCAGACGAGGGCGAGCACTGCCACCGGGACAATCAGCGCAAAGGCGCCGCGCCAGCCGATGATGTCGCCGAGCCAGGCGCCGAGCGGTGCCGAGATGGTGGCCGCGATTGCGTTGCCCGCGTTCAACGCAGCGAGCCCTTGGGGAACCTGGTCGGCTGGCAGGAGCCGCATGACGATGGCGGTCGACATCGACCAGAAGCCGCCAACGGCGATGCCCAGCAAGGCGCGACCGATCATCAGCACCGGGTAAGTCGGTGCGAGCGCCACAATCAGGGTCGAGATGATCAGGAGTGCTGCGAACGACGACTGCACGAGCTTGCGGTCGATGGTGCGCGTCAGTCCACCAATTGAGAGGCTAGTAATCACGGCGAAAAGGCCGGAGATCGAGATCATCTGACCGGCCTGTCCCTCGCTGACGCCAAGTTCGCCCGCGATTGGGGTCAGCAGGCTGACTGGCATGAATTCTGAAGCGATGAGCACGGCGACGCAAAGCGCCATTGACATCACTGCACCCCATGCGGAGCGCAGGTCGGCCGTATCTGCTGTGAGTTTTGTCGACATTTCTGCGCCTCGCTGTCGGTGTCAGGACCGCATTTCGATGGGGCAGAGATAGCAGCGAACAAACGATCGCATTAGACGGGTAAACGCGATTGCATTAATCGACCTGAGGCATAAGTATGCTTTTCAATCACGGAAACCGTAGATGGCGAGAGGCAAGTTCAATGACCTGCTGTGGTTCCTGGCTGTCGCCGAGGAGCGCAGCTTCACCCGCGCCGCTGCCAAGCTCGGTATCGCCCAATCGACGCTCAGCCACACCATCAAGCGCCTCGAAACGCAGATGGGCATTCGGCTCCTGACACGCACGACGCGCAACGTCGCGCCAACCGAGGCCGGAGAGCGCCTGCGCCAGGCCTTGGCGCCTCGCGTGGAAGAGATCGAGGCGGAAATTGCTTCACTGACGGAGTTTCGTGACAAGCCGGCAGGCACGATCAGGATCACGTTGTCCGATCACGCGTTTCAAAGCTACGTCTGGCCGAAGTTGCGGCCTGTGCTTATCGACTATCCCGACATCAAGCTCGAACTGAATATCGACAATGGCTTTCGCAACATCGTCGAGGAGGGTTTCGATGCGGGAATTCGCCTCGGCGAAAGCGTTGAGAAGGACATGATCGCCGTCAGGATTAGTCCGGACTGGCGTCTGGTCGCGGTCGCGTCACCGGCATACCTGGAGACGCATCCCGCGCCTGTCCACCCTGAAGAGCTGATCAAGCACAATTGCATCAACCACAGGCACCTCAGGGCTGGCGGGCTTTATGCCTGGGAGTTTGAAAAGGCTGGGCAGGACCTGCGTGTCCGGGTCGATGGCCAGCTTGCCTTCAATTCTTCACACGCAATGATCGATGCGGCGCTGAACGGCTACGGCATCGCCTACATTCCCGAGGATACGATCACGCAGCATTTGAAGTCGGGAGATCTGGTCCAGATACTCGACGACTGGTCCCCTTTCTTCTCAGGATATTATATCTACTTCCCCAGCCGGCGGCAAAGCCTGCCAGCTTTCAGGGTCATCGTGGACGCGCTGCGAGTCTCCACGGCCTGATCGCGCCTTTGTGTAACAGACCCTCTGCGTTCCTGCAGAATCGGAGACGTAAAGCTCGGCAGCCGGTGTGGCTAATGCAACAGGCGCATGACGCCCGGAGTGTTTGAACCTCCAATTCCGTGCGATTTTAGACAGTATCGTGTCGGCCAATTCCACTCCACCGCGGCTGGTGGCATCGGCTCAAACGATTGCATGGGGAAATAATCACCCGAGGCGAATCCGGGTGGACGGCGGACCGTCCGCTTTTTGGGCGCTGAGCATCGAATAGCTGCCGTTAAGTTCAGGCAACGCCACGACATAGTCTCAGCACTTGGCGGACGGGCCATTTGCTCAACTCAGAACCGGTACATCGAGGTCTCTGCTTTTCCAAAGCAGCAGCGCAGGCGGCTTTTCGTTCGCCCTCATTGGGTAAAGGTGATAGCGACAAATTAGGACGCTAAGGCAGGAAGAGAAATGGCCAAGAAAGCAAAGAAAACCAGCCCGATCTCAACCGGGATCGCTGGACTGGACGATATCCTGCGAGGCGGGCTCCCCCCGTCCAACCTTTACATGCTGCAAGGCGCCCCAGGTGCCGGAAAGACCACTGCGGCGCTTCAGTTTCTGCGTGCGGGCGTCGAGGCCGGCGAACGCTGCATTTATGTGAGCCTGTCTCAGACTGCCGCAGAACTCGAATCCATCGCCGTCTCGCATGGCTGGACCATGGACGGCATTCGGATCGAAGAGCTTTCAGCGTCGGATGGAGTGAACGGGGGAGCGGATCAAACCATTTTCCAAACTGCGGAATTGCGGCTGGACGAGACGCGCCAGGCGATTGAGCGCGCGATCGAGGAATATAAGCCCAGCCGCCTTGTCTACGACTCGCTGCTCGAAATTCGTCTCATCACTGGCGATACGCCCCGCTTCCGGCGTGAACTGATTGGGTTCAAGGCATTTCTGGCCAAGCGAAACGTTGTCGCTCTCTTGCTCGACACGCAGGACAGGGAAGGCAACAACGGCGAGGAAGTAGAAGGCATCGCGCATGGTGTCATCCGGTTCGACAAGTCGCTCCAAGACTACGGGGCGGTGCGCAGGCGCATCGAAGTGAGCAAAATGCGCGGCGTGCCGATCGCAGATGGTTACCATGACATGGCGATCCGCGAAGGTCAGGGCGTCGTCGTGTTTCCGCGTATCGTTGCAGGATCGATGGCAGAAAACAGCAAACCGGAATTGATCAAATCTGGTGTTGCTACGCTCGATGAAATGTTTGGCGGCGGACAGGAGTCGGGCACGATCACGCTCGTTATCGGTCAGTCCGGGACAGGCAAATCGACCATGGCCTCGCTTTATTCGACGGCGGCGTTGGAGCGTGGCGAGAACGTTGCATTGTTTCTGTTTGAAGAACGACTTGAGACCTTCTTCCGGAGGTCCGAAGGGCTCGGCATGAACTTGCGTCCCTTTCACGAGAAGGGGCAGTTGATCATTCGCGATTTTAATCCGAATGAAATCTCACCCGGTGAGTTTGCCCAGATCGTCCAGACGATCGTCACGGAAGACCGGACGCGCGTCGTGGTCATCGACAGTTTCACGGGCTATCTTAACTCGCTTCCGCACCGTGAGAAAGCCGTGCGCGACATCCAGTCCCTTCTGAAATATCTGGCAAGAGCGGGTGTCCTGACCATGCTGATCGTCGCTCAGCACGGACTATTGGGTCAGAACGTCGGCATTGATGTCGATGTCAGCTTCCTTGGTGACACGGTACTTCTGCTGCGACTGACGGAACATGATGGGCGCCTGAGACGCAACATCACTGTCGTGAAGAAACGGCACGGTCCTCACGATCTCGATGTGCATGAGCTGTTCATCCAAAGTTCGGGCATTAGTGTCGTGCCCTACAATCCACTCCCGGAAGCGTGAACGGCTCGGACGACAGATACGAAAACTCCACGCTGGATCACGTCCTGATCCTGGCGCCATACCGTAAGGATGCCGATTACCTTGGACGGCTTCTCACGGGTCACGAGATTAGTGCTCGGATAGGCGCTCAGGACGACGATCTAGGTGAAATGCTTGCCGCTTCGCCAGGTGTGTTGGTTACGACGCATGAAGCGCTGACCGCCTCTGTCATTGCGGCTGTTGCAGATCACGTTCACGCGCAACCTTCTTGGTCTGAAATACCCGTTGTCGTCCTCCTCGACCGCGCATCCAGGCCGGACGAGGTGCGAGCCGCGCTCACACGCGCTTGGCCAAGAGCACGCTTGCTGTTCTATCAACGACCGGTCACGACCGTGGAGCTTGTGAGCGGAGTGCAGTCGGCATTGTTGGCTCGATTGCGCCAACGCGACGTCCGCGACCACATCGCCCAAGAATCCGAGCTGCGCCGCGAACTAAATCATCGGGTCAAGAATATTCTCGCCAGTGTGACGTCGATCTTCGAGATGACGCGAAGAGGGGCAACTTCGATCGAGGCGTTGGCCGAAGACTTCCGTGGCCGCCTTGGAGCACTGGACAAAGTCCATTCCGCCGTTTTCCATTCTGACGGAGAGAATGTTTCCATCGCCGAGATCGCCAAGCTCACGTTCGATCCATATGTCCACGATGGAGATGCTAGGATCGCCGCGAGCGGTCCAGCGGTGCTGCTC
Source organism: Rhizobium sp. EC-SD404 (assembly GCF_902498825.1). Taxonomy (NCBI): domain Bacteria; kingdom Pseudomonadati; phylum Pseudomonadota; class Alphaproteobacteria; order Hyphomicrobiales; family Rhizobiaceae; genus Rhizobium; species Rhizobium sp. EC-SD404. The sequence goes on along the minus strand of NZ_LR701457.1, from coordinate 6,549 downwards.
AACAGGGAGGCTGGCACCACGCTGGCTCTCTGCCTGCATGAACTGGCAACAAATGCGATCAAATATGGTGCACTGTCACGGCCCGAAGGCCAGGTCCGCTTTGAATGGACCCTGTCGCATGATGACAAGCCCGTTTTAGCGATCTCCTGGCTGGAGAGAGGAGGCCCCCGTGTCGAGGAGCCGAACCGAGCTGGTTACGGCACGCGCTACATCCGCTCGGCGCTTGCCAGCATTTTCGGGCAGAAACCCTCGATAGCTTTCGAACCTGGTGGGCTGCGGTGCGAAGCGCGGGGTGCATATTCAAGAGTAGCGGCAACCTCTGACGCGCAACCGGGTTAGTGCTCTATGAATCACACACCCCCTGTCGTCTTGGCGCCAATACGTCTTCTTTACCTTGAGGATAACCCGCTGATCGTTTTTCATGTCGAGCAGATGATCGAAGATTTGGGACACGTCTTTGTGGGCGCTCTCGACAGCTTTTCCGAACTGCAGAAGCAATTTACGAGCCTGGAATTTGATGGCGCCCTCGTCGACATCGATCTAGCCGACGGCCCTACGGGACCAGAAGCAGCAGCCTGGTTGCATCAGCGTGGCATTCATTCGATTTTCGTAACCGGACAAGAGCGGGTCGCTTCCGCTCACAGCAATGTCTCTATCGGAATTGTGTCCAAGCCTGTGTCGCCCACCGAGCTTTTTGAGAAAATTGAGCTATTTAACAATTGGCGTGGACGCTGAACTTAGCGCTTAGGATGATTGTTGAGCGCTTGCGCTTTAATGGCGCTTCAAGTTCCGCCAATTGCTTTATGACGGCCATCGGGCCGGGAACGGAATGGCGGGACCATTTATCGGCAACGGCCCGCCATTGGCCGCCGACTGACCTGTATGGGCGATAATCCCGCCGATCACCGTAGTAGCCATCAATACGGTTTCATCACCGACGAGTTTGCACTGAGCTCGATACACCTCGAAAGATCCAACCCCGCTCGGAAGATTATCTCGCTTAGCGGATAGCTCCCCTACAATCCGCCATTTTGAAGCAAGCACTAAAATGTGTTGAGCCTTGCATTGTCTGAGCGGCATTGCTGTGTAAGACAGCCAAAAATCTGCGGCCTTGGCTGCGGCAGAGAATTCGGGAGAGATATTTGGCGACCACAGCAGATGAACTGAAGCCGCTTCTGTGGGAGCCAAAGAACCTCGTACGGGCAATCGAAGCGGCCGGTGTGACGCTCTGGTCTTGGAACGTTGATACCGACGCTCTCGCCATGGACGATAATGCCTACGATCTGTGGGGTATTTCCCGAGGCATTGACGTCAGCTTCGAAGATCTTTCTGCTCACATTCACCCCGCCGATCGCGACAGGGTCCGGGCTGCATTCAACGCCACACGCGCGATAGTCGGCCCATATGAAATCGACTTCCGCATCATGATCGGCGACGAGCTCAAATGGATCTCGGCGCGCGGTCAGGGTGATGATGCAGGAATCGTCGGACGCATCATGTTCGGCATTTTCATTGATGTTACGGGCAGGAAACAGGCGGAAGAAGGCCGTGAGCTTCTCGCTGGTGAGATGAGCCATCGGGTGAAGAACCTCTTGGCGATCGCGTCCGGCCTGACCGCAATAACCTCACGGTCGACCAAAACCGTCAATGACATGGCGCACGAACTGACGCTGAGGCTTACAGCTCTCGGTCGGGCGCATGATCTGGTTCGGCCAGTTCCCGGACAAAACACAACTGCTTCAGCACTTCTCGGCGATTTGCTGTCGGTGCTGCTTGCTCCCTACGATGACCTTGGCGCCTTCAGCGGGCGCATCCGCGTTTCTGTGCCGAGAATGCGCGTCGGAGATATGGCCACCACAATTCTGGCACTTGTCGTCCATGAACTGGCAACCAACTCGCTTAAGTATGGAGCACTCTCGGTCGATACCGGTACCTTGGATCTATCGTGCTCCGCACATGACGAAGCCGTTACGCTGGTATGGACGGAAAGCGGCGGGCCGGAGGTCAAGATACCCGTCGGGCCCGGCGGATATGGAAGCAAACTCGTGGAGCGCAGCGTGACGGGACACTTACGCGGATCCATCGCTTACGTTTGGGCGAAGTCCGGTCTTGTGGTTACGTTAAAGGCTTCGCCTGAGCGCCTCGCTCAGTAAGCAGCTGGCTCTGCGACCGAGCCCTTTTCAAGACCGCTGATCCAGCCGCGCCAGAAGCTCAGTCATTGCGGCGGGCAGGTCACTGTTCAGGTGGAACTGAGTCAGCGCTAAATTGGCACGCCTGACGGCTTCGTGCCGGCATAAATGCTCGATCGCTCGCGCGGTATCTTCTACCGATTTCGATGTAATTGTGACGTCCCTTCACACGGCAGCAATGCGCCAGCAGGTCATCGGTTCCGGAGTATCTCAGCGAACACGCATGTCCTTCGACCAAGGCCTTGGAAAACACGTTACCAACCACTTCGAACTATGAATTACCATGCCAGGCACGTCAGGAACCCACCGGACAGCGTCGAGGGCCCGATGGTGACTGCAACGACGCCTTCTATCGTTCGCGCATCCTTCTGAGATCACGCGCGAACGGTTCGATCTTAGTGATCACCTTTTCGGCTCGACAAGGCCGCCGATTTGGTTGAGCGTGCTCTTAACGCTCTTAAACTTTGCGTCGACCCTTGTCCTGCTTTCGGCCATTGGGTGGCAGAAATTCTGAGCAAATAGGTAAATCGCCTGACCTGCTGATCGCGGCTCCCACGTCAGGCTTTTGAGCTGTAAAGAGCAATGATGTGCAGCAGCTGAGCCCCGACGAGCCAGCTCTCGAATGCACGACGCGTTAATTTAGAGCGCGCCCATGGGTCGACCCTAATGCTGCGCGCGCATGTCGTCTCAAAGGAAATCCACGCAATTTGGCACCGATAGCCTCCGAGGCTCGGCCACGCCCGCTGTCGTTAACTGCCAGGACATCGCCCGTCCGCAGACCACCGCAACTCAGTCGTTGGCGTGCGCTCAACTAATCGGACTTGGGGTAATGATTTCCCAAGGCTGCTTAGGGGCCGAATCGGGAAGATCTAGTTGTGGGCGCCAAAGCCGGAATAGCTGCCGTCGAGCTGAGGCTGATCTCGACGGCGGCTTGCGACCCCATTGAAGCCGTACCATCGCGAATTCGCAGTACGCGAACATTCGACGTCAACCCTCAAGAAGGTGTCGGCAGCTACGCAGCCCTTGCGGCTGCCGCACTCATGCGGGCTAGGCACCGGATATGCTCGCGGTCCGAACGGCCGCCGACCACGACGAGGCGCCAGTAGATCGGTGCGGCCAAGAGATCGGCGATCGTCTCTCGGTCGACGCTTTCCTTCAGTTCCCCTCTCGTGATGGCGCGCTCGACCAACGCGTGAGCGCGCTCCCGCCGCGCCTGCTGCATCGGTCGGATCGCTTCGGCGAGCGCTGGCTCACGTGCTATATGGGCATGGAGATCGGCAAGAATACGCCGGATCATGCGGTGGCGCAGAACGCGACGGATCGCGACAAGCACCGCCTCGATATCGGCCTCCAGCGATCCCATGTCGCCGGTCTCGGTGATGCTTAGCCCCACGCTCGTCAGGAGATCGCTCGCCATCTCCACTTTGGAGGACCAGCGGCGGTAGAGCGCCGCCTTACCGACGCCTGCGCGTTTGGCGACGCGTTCTAGGCTTATTCCCCCATACCCTGTTTCGGCCCATTCCTCGAAAAAGGTCCGCACGAGAGCGTCCGTGACGCTGGTCCTGCGGACAGCTGCTCCACTCAGTCGTCTGACGGGCTTATCGTCGGAACGGTTGCGTTCCATTGAAACACCTCTTATATCGTCGGAACGTTATCGTTCCAACGGAGACTTAGACCATGACAGAGACCTTTGGAAGCTTTTCCCGCATGCTGAGAAGCGCGCTTGGCAACAGGCTCGATCCCGATGCGGTATCCTTTGACGAGATGTTCGATCCGGACGGGGTGATGGAGTTCCCATTCGCCTACGCCGATCTGCCCCGTCGCATCGAGGGGCGAAAAGCTCTGACGGATCATCTCGCCATGCTCGGCACGCTCATCACATTCGACGGCATGAGCGAGCCGACGATCATCGAAACGACCGACCCGGACACTGTGGTCCTCGAATTCAATGGTTTCGGAACAGGCATTGCAACCGGTGAACCCTACGAGCAGCGCTACGTGTCTATCATCCGGACGCGCAACGGGCGGATCGTCCACTACAAGGACTACTGGAACCCGCTAGCAGTGCTCGGCGCCCTGCGCGGCGCAAAAGAGGTCGCCAAGCTGACAGAAGGCGAGGTGCGCCATGGCTGATACCGTTCTCGTCACCGGCGCGACCGGCAAGACCGGCAGTGCACTCGCTCGCAAGCTGCGCGAGATGGGCGTCGATGTGCGCTCGGCGACGCGCAATCCCCGTGAGGCCGGAGATATCCTGTTCGACTGGCGCGACGCCTCTACGTTCGAAGCCGCGCTCGATGGGGTGGACGGTGTCTATCTCGTCGCGCCGACCGACACGATCGAACCTCTCGCGCCGATGCAGCCCTTCCTCGAGCGGGCCATTCCCGACAGACGCGTCGTTCTTCTATCCTCGTCCTCGCTGCCGAAAGGCGGCCCGATGATGGGCGAAGTTCATGCATGGCTTGCCGACCACAGCGAGGACTACGCGGTGCTGCGCCCGAGTTGGTTCATGCAGAACTTCCTGACGCAGCATCTGAGTGGCATCCGCGAAAAAGGCGCGATCTTCTCGGCAACCGGGGATGGACGCGTCGCCTTCATCGACGCCGAGGACATCGCATCCGTCGCCGCCTCCATGCTCACGCGATCTGAGACGTTGAATGGCGACGAACCCATCCTCACCGGCCCGCGGACCCTGTCCTACGACGAGGTCGCCCGGTCGATCGCCGAGGCGAGCGGCCGCGCGGTACGCCACGTCCGCTTGACCGTGGTCGAGCTCGCCAGCCGCTACGAGGGTTACGGCCTGCCCTCAAACTATGCCACGACGCTCGCTACCCTCGATGACGACATCGCCAAAGGGGCAGAGGATCGAGTCACAGGCGAGGTCGCTCGCTGGACCGGTCGCAGCCCGAACGATCTTGTCGCGGTCCTCGCGCCCCATGCCGGCATGCTGCGGGAGTGATGGCCGCTGCCTACCGGGCAAGACCGAACCGGCTCCCTCTCCCAGGATTTCGTGCCGCAGGGTATGCCAATCTGGGTGCTGTTTTGGATGCGCTGGGCGCGCGCCCTGAGCACGTGGTGAAGCTGATGGTCTTCGTCTGACCGGTTATAGGCTACCAAGAGCGAATAGCTGCCGTTGAACGCCGGTCGATCTCGACGGCGGCGTGCACCCCCATTTTTTCATATGTTTCGGCCATCGCCGCCTTGGGCTTAGCCTTCAGTTGTCACGCCCTTAACCGCAACCGAACAGACTGCGTCGACAACCTAGCTGGCCATCAGCACTGTGATCTGATCTGTGCCACTGCCGAAACTGAGCATCTTCATCGGGATGCTCGAGCTAACGAATTAAGTCTTCTCAGCAGCGATAGTCTGTTAGGATGTCCTTGACTGGAAAATATCTCGATAAGAGCTTTGACCGGTCAGCCGCGCGTAATCTTCGCGCCGCCACCAAGCCTAGAACAGTGAAGCCTACCCGTCGCGAGAGCGAGCGGGATAACTTCCATTATCAAAGGCGACCTCCAATGACTCCAACTCAAACTCCAGGAAATCAGCGAAACATCATGGGCGGCATCCTTATTCTTGCTGCAGCGGTCTTCGGATACTTCTGGTATGCAGCCGCGCCTATGGAAGCGACCGCCCCGATCCCGGGCGAAACGCAGACGCAGTGAGTGGCCGGACGCAGGACGTGAAATTGGCTTGCGTGCTTGTTTTGACGACTGCGGTCATCTCGACAGCCGTGCTGCTCTTTATTCCGTCGCCCTGAAGATCAACGTGAAGGCGGCAGGTTGCCGTCTTCACCCGTTCACGGTCAAAGGATTGAGACGGCGATCCACATTCGTCCAGATACAGCCGCAGCCGATATCGCAACAATCAGTGCTACTGCGGAGTCGAGAGGACCGACATTGGCGATGCATCGCCGCAGCTGCATCGAGTGGCTGAGTGGCGAGCGAAGACACGGCGTAATTCCCTAACCGGCCAGCCACCACCCCGTCTCACTTATTGGCGTCCCCTCGGCCAGTTACACTTGGGAAATAATTTCCCGAGGCGGATTTGGGGCCGGGTTCGGACCGTCCGGTTATAGGGAGTTTCGTCGGCAAGCTGCCGTTTCGCGTCTCCCGGACCATCCAAAGTTTGCGGGGGTCAGCTTGCTGCCTCAACCTGGGCGATCAGGTTGGTTTCTGAACACCCGAAATTCGCATTTCATTCAACACCTGCTTTTTGCTCAAGGGGGAGCTTTCTTGGACACACTGTTCACTGAGCCCGAGCAGGGTAACCCCCGCAGCATAATTCATTTGCATGTGATGCGGCTCGCAGTTCAGACCCTTGGCGTACAACGCGACTTTCAATCGAATAGCGCACATCAGAT
>NZ_LR701456.1 GCF_902498825.1 Rhizobium sp. EC-SD404 | reverse complement strand
TGAGCTACCCCCCGATCCCTGGACAGATTTCGGCGTGACTTAAGCTACTGCCTGCACCTGCTGATCGGTTTCGATGCTGGTGAAGTAGATCACGGCGGGCGGCTGTCCGCCATGGGCGGCGTGTGGCCGCTGGTGGTTGTAGAAGGTGATCCACCGACCGACCCCTGCCTTGGCCTGTGATCCGGTTTCCCAAGCGTGCAGGTAGACGCATTCATACTTCAGCGACCGCCAGAGGCGCTCAATAAAGATGTTGTCGAGACAGCGACCCTTGCCGTCCATCGAGATCCGGGTCCCGACCCGCTTCAGCCGGTCGGTCCAGGCGAAGGACGTGAACTGCGAGCCCTGATCAGTGTTCATGATCTCGGGCGAGCCGAAGCGATGGATCGCCTCGTTCAGCGCATCGACACAGAAGTCCGCCTCCAGCGTGTTCGAGATGCGCCAGGTCAGCACCTTGCGGGTGAACCAGTCCATAATCGCCACCAGATAGAGGAAGCCACGCCGCATCGGCAGGTAGGTGATGTCAGCGCACCAGACCTGATTAGGCCGGTCGACCCGCAACCCGCCCAGCAAATAGGGGTAGGTCTTGTGCCCCTTCGCGGGCCTGCTCGTGTCCGGCTTCTGGAAGATCGGCATCAGCCGCATGAGGCGCATCAGCCGCCGAACGCGCTTGACGTTCACGGCATGGCTCTCGTTCCGCAGGTGCCAGGTCATCTGCTGCACGCCGTAGAAGGGCGTCTCCAGGAACTGCTTGTCGATCAGTTCCATGAGAGCGAGGTTCATCTCTGTCTCGCCCTGCGGCGCGTAGTAAAACGAAGACCGTGAGATCGACAGCAGGCGGCATTGCGCACCCACCGACAGAACGGGGTGGTTCCGTTCGATCATCCCGCGTCTCATTTCCCGCCCCAAGGCTTGAGCTTTCGCGACAAAAAATCGTTGGCCACAGCCAACTCCCCGATCTTGGCGTGCAGCGCCCGAACGGTCTCCTCGTCAACCTCAGCGGTCTTCTTGCCGCCCCGCTCGAAGATGTCCGCCGCACCGTCAAGCAGCGCCTTCTTCCACTGGTGGATCATTGTCGGATGCACGCCATATTCGGCGGCCAGTTCCGACACGGTGCGTTCGCCCTTCACGGCTTCCAGCGCCACGCGAGCCTTGAAGCCCGCGTCATGGTTCCTGCGTTTGCGCATGTTCTGATCTCCTCGTCATTGGAGATCAGCAGACGTCAGATCGTAGCTTCCGTCACCGTCC
>NZ_LR701455.1 GCF_902498825.1 Rhizobium sp. EC-SD404 | reverse complement strand
CGAGCGTGACTGGCAATGCAAAGGCTGCAAAGATCGCAAAGTTGCCGCTTCGATCGTTCCGGAATTGCTTGAGCATTGCTGTTCCCCCATAAATAAGAAACAGCACTCTGGCGCTTAAATTCTGTGCAATCGCTTAACTTCAGGAGCCGTTAGCCGCTGAAGTTACATGTGGTAAAGTTTTCGTGAGCGCATTAAACATTGCTTGCTGCGGCCGCAGAGATGGCGGCCGCAGCTTCAGCGTGAATTTTTCAGATGGACATCGCAGGCTTGGTAACGCACTGGCTGAACCTGTGAGCTTCGTTCAGGCCCGACGGTCAAAGGCATCAAAGGAAGATTGGCAGACGCCGCTGCGCGATGAACAGCGGAAACGTCATGATTACCGACTACGACAACGACCTGTTCTTGTCGTCTCGGTGTCGCCATCGTCATACGCGATGCCGATCGTTTCACCACCCAATGAGGAGATGGTTCCTGGATACCATTCCCCTTGACCCTGGAAGTTACATTCAACCCTCATTCCGATCATCCAATCATAAGGACGAACAGCGTTGAGAGCGACAGTTTCTCGATCTCCATCGTCGTACTGGACCGTGACCTGGCCCTTTCCGATGCTTTCGACGACACCAGGGAACCAATAGCCGGCGCCCTGGTAGTTGCCCAATACCCAATCCCCAGCAGTTTGCGCACCGGCAGAAGTCGCACAGATAGCGACGATTGCGGCTGCGACCCACGATTTAGTTTGCATCGATGTCTTCTCCGAGAGTTGAGCCTCTCTTGCCTGCCCAACAGTTGAGCAGAACGGTCAACAGCTATCGGGAATCGCTAAATTAGCCAATATCGTCTCAACCGTAGTTGAACGAGAAATTGGCCTGTTGGGCTAGAGCAGTCAGGCGCTCCTGGCTGTGCTTCTGCCGGTGAGGATGAGGCTGATTTCGTGTGCCGTCACCGGCCGCGAAAACAGGAATCCTTGCAAGTCGTCGCAGCCCATCTGCTTTAAATGTGATTGCTGTTCAGCTGTCTCGACGCCCT
>NZ_LR701454.1 GCF_902498825.1 Rhizobium sp. EC-SD404 | reverse complement strand
CGGCAATCATGACGAAACAGGAGTCTTCACCGCATCGCCGTTGTAGGCGACGCGAAACGCTTTACGTCCACATGGACGCGAACCGCAGAATTGCAATCAGCCCTTAACGTAGGAGACGGACTGTTATTACGCATGAACATGGCTGAGTTGATGTATGCGGACTGCATGTCGCGCGGGAGCCGCTAATGCGATCGTGCCCGGACGAACAGTCGAGAGATACGGGGAACGCCATACGATCGCCCCGCAAGGCCAAGATGCGCGACCTTGCTTAACACGAGACTAACGGCGCGCCTCGTTTAGAGTTGTTTCGCTTTCGCCGGGTTTGGCAGTCGTGCAAACCAGGTCGCCTTCGCTAGGATCTCGAATTTGCTGTCGGTCTTGGTCTTGACGCGGCCGCTAGCTCGGAGTGTGCCTTGTGCGACCGTAGCTGTTTCGCCGTGGCGCGAAGGTGCGCAGAAACGTTCTTGCGATTGCGGAATGCACATTGTGAGGATCATAGCCTGAATGACAAGCAAGAGGCAGTGCAGCAATGTTGCAGCCAGATCGTATCGTCCGCATTAAATACCTTCATTTCCAATACTAGCCTGTCTCGGTCCACCATCTCTCGCAAAATCGCCGGGGCACGTTAGTGCCGCTGGCAGGCATTAGCGACCGGGCGTGGGCCACGAAGTTTGCCTTTGCGATTGGCTTTAGAGGCGCAATGCCACTAGCAACTGCGCATCACTTCGGAAAAGGTAAGGCCGCGTCACTGAGCCATCATCGCCATAGAATGTTCGCGGCCGGTCCGCTGCAGAGTTGAAAGAAGCAGCGTTGTTTCGAAAAACTGTTTTTGAGAAAGCAGGTTGACGGTTCCGAAGCAGCTCCAGACGCGGCGACCTGTTGAAACGCCGATGCGATCCCAGTCCTGAAGAGCCATCGCCGCTGAACAGTGATCCTGTCGAAGGTTCTAGTAAGGAGAGTTGTGGGTAGCGGCGTCGGGGCTGGGGATCCTGATGAACATCCGCGATCCATCAACACGCGGTGTGTCTCCCGAGCTAGGTCACTGAAGTTGAGGAACCCTCACCGGAAAGAGCTTTGTTCGGGTCACGACTGTCGACGTCGGCGTCTACGCCGATACCCATGTGGATTTCGAGACCAATCTGGTTGCCGCAAATATCCAGCAACCAGCGAACGACTTCGACTTCATAAACCTTTTGGTCTTCGTCTAGCGGCAACACGATAGAGTCCCCAACCCGGGGAATGGCAGTCCAGTTGACCAAGATGCCGTTCGAATGATCGGCGCTGTAAATCATCACTTTCATCATCGGCCCTCGGATTGGAGAACCGATATAAAGTCTGTTTCCGCAATTGCCAGCAGGACTTTTGGCTCGGGAAGGATCTGAGCTCAACCGCTTTGTACAGCTGTGCTTGTCGTAATGATTGGCGTCATCGGAAGCTCGACAGGCAGCCAGTGGCCATTGATCTCTCTAGTAGTCCCGATGCTCCGGTGCGAATTCATCTCGCAGCACGATAAGGATCTTTCGGGTCATTCGCACATGAATGCCCAGCCACCGATCGTGGCCGGGCATCATCATTTGATCAACAGACGCTATCTTTGCGCTGGATGACTAGCGCGTGAAGACCGTGACAGAGCCGTCTGCGCCGGTCTGCAGAGCCACTACACTAGAAGGCTCCACGCCTTCAGCTTCAAGTGCAGTCATAAGGTCAGCGTTGCCCTCAATCGACTGCTGCAATTCGGCTATTGCATCCTCATTGTCAGCAATGGCATTTTCCAATGCGACGCCGCTCTGGCCCTGCGCTGCCATGTTGGCATCCACGACTTCGACCGATGAAATCTCGCTCATGGACTCGACTTCAGTCGATGCTGAACGAATGGACGAAATGGCTTGGCCGAAGTCTGCTCGACCATTGACCGATCCTGTCACATCCTGGCCAACTCCAACGCCAGCATTTCCGCCAGCATCATGGCCCATGCCGGCGCCCGCAGAACCGGATGCTCCAGCGCCGACGCCTGCGCCGACTCCCGCTCCAGCCCCCCCAGCTCCAGCTCCAGCCGATCCGCCGACTGAGCCTCCGACGCCAACCTGTGCATATGCAGTACCCGCAAGCAGGCCGGTGGCGATAATGGCGGCGACAGTGGTTTTGGTGAACATCTTCATGTTGTCTTCTCCTTACTGATTGACCGGTGCTGACACCGTTCAATTTGTCCCAGCGCAGAGAGAGCTAGCTTGTGACATTGCTAACAACGTGACAGGGCAAGTCACGTTCGGTTTCCGTCGCGCGCTTAATTTTTAGCTAGCGCCTTGGAACCAATTACGTGGGTAGTACCCCGGACTTCGATGGCGGTGATTCTATTGGTGCTCCCGATGCCGATGCGCGTTGTGGCAACGGTTGCGCAGCGTCGTTCGAAAGGCAGCAATAACGCGCAAGCGCTGCGCGAGACATCAGTTTTCGCGGGGACTGACATTCGCCTCACGATGGCTACAGATTCAGCAATTGTGGTGCGTCAAGACCTTTCGTCGCTGGTCCCATCTCAAAGATGACGGCCATCGTTGGTGTCAATGCCCCAGCAACGCGACACATTCGCCGGTCTTAAACGTGACAATTACCGCAGCATTCACTCAACCAGGCGGATCGCTCCAGGGTTCTGGATATGCATGTTCGCGAGCTCCGGATCGCAATCCATCTTAAATTTCGCATTGCCTATGAGCGTGATTTCCTGCGCAATGATGCGGATGCATTCTCCGCTGGTGTTACTGTTTCCCGAGAACTGCAGTTCCACGACGTCTGGCAGATAGATTATCCCGGTCAGCGTAGAAGAGCTATTCCCGGTGATGATGGCTTCGGACGTGTTTCCTCGCTCGGCGACGAACACAAATCCTGCCCAATCGCCTTCCAGCTGTGGAGATAAGTGGAAGGTTGCTCCTCCTTGGATTTCGAGGTCTGCACCATTCATGAGGAAAAACGTGACGCCTTCACCCGAGACAATCGATTGGCTCGTCAGCTTCAGGGAGCCTCCATCGATCAAGTATTCTCCCGAGGCGAGCTGCACATTCCCTTTAATTTCAAGGTCGGAATAGGTACCCGGCTTCAGTTGAACGACGTAGTCGCTTTTTGCGCCATTCGGCGTCCTTCCGGTGCCGTTGCAATCGCCATTGCCACCACCACCGGTGACGAAGTTTTGGCCGCAGCCAGAGAGGTCCACTCGATGATGCAATCTTGGCAATGCTATGCGCGAAAATGGATCGCGAACTTGAGGCGTTCCCTCTCGCGGCTGCGCACATGCGAGTTCAATGTTCAAGGAATTGATCGCTATACCGCCTGACGCGTAGAGGCATTCGGCAACCAATGCGCCAGCACCACCGAGATAGATGGCCTCTTGATGAATTGAATTGGCGGTGATCGTGCAGCCGCTCATGTCGGCCTCTGCACTTCCGCTTACTTCGAAGGCTCTAGGTGCCGTCTTTGCGAGTGCGAGGATGCAAGCTTCAAGATCCGGTGCGCGGCCAGCAACGGCCCGCTTCGCAATAGGAAAGGATATGCGGGACCAGAAGACGGGCTCGTAAGCAAGATCGATCTCGACTGCCACCTGATCTTCGAGAAGTCCCGGCAACAGTTCAACACCAACGTATGGCCGGCTCGTCTCTAAGCTCTCGTCAAGCACAGGCTCCGCTGCCGCATGAGGAAGCACAACAGCCGATTGGTAAAAATTTGCCCAGAATGCCTCGTTGGCCGCCTCACTTAGATCCGCAGACGAGCCGCCGTTACCGTGTTCAACAGCTGCTGCGATTGCGGCACTGTCAAGCGCCCGCTGCATCTCCGTCGCCTGCCGGAAGGCATTCGCGCCGTCGACAGCGAGCGCACCAGCTGCAAGCATGGGCACGAGACTCAGCGAAAAAAGGACGGCAATGTTTCCTCGCCGATCCTCAAGGAACCTGCGAATTAGTGCATAGTGGCGCTGCGCAACCATTATCGAGCCCCCCAACACGAGCTCAGCGATCTTAAGGAACAGACGATAAAGGAGCGTTGATTAATTTGTTGGATTTTAACTCAATACGTATCACCTAGTTCTATTAGCCGGCATTAGTCGCTCGACACAACAAGCTCGATCCGCTGCAAATTTCCGATGCTTAAGCGGCTACACTTCCACTGGGAATGCATGAATTCACCGTCACCAAACCCAAGAGCCGGATCTCGATGCGATCTTCTAGCACCTACCGCATGTTCAGCCGGTTCTCTTCGCGGTAGACGAGATTCTCTAGGTTATCGCGGAATATAACGATTACATTTCTCATTATTCGATGTAACAGAGACGCGAGCCCAGTCTTGCCCTCTCGCAAAACAAGAGGAGCCAGAACAATGGACCACAGCAAGCACATCAGACTTTCGGATGTCGAGATCACAGAACGCAACCTCAAGGGCGCCACAGTATATGGACAGAACGACAAGAAGGTCGGCACGGTCGCTCACATGCATGGCGTCGGGAATACCGGTCGCGTCGTAATCGAACGCGGCGGCTTCCTTGGCTTTGGGGCAAAGTCTGTTGCAGTCGCAGCGAGCGAACTGGACATCATGCGTGACGAAAGCGGATCGATTCTCGGCAATGTATGGCAAGAAAGCGGCAGCCTCTACGGCTATCGCACACTGCATGACAACCGCCCCAAGCACGAAGTAACCAAGTGCCCCAATCACATCCCGGCATCGGGCGGGATCAAGGCGCAGATTGGGCCACAAGCGTCTCCCCGCCTTCTATGGCCGCAAACCGTTGGTTGTGGTGGACAATACTCCTTCCCGGCAGTTCGATGTCGATGCGCCGAACAAGGCATGGATGACAGGTATCAACTCAATCCGGACCCATGCGTTTTCTCATCTGGCCATGGCATCGACCTGTTCTCGCGCGCCGCGTCATCGGTTGGTCGCTGCGCAGCCGGCGAACCACTGATGTCGCGCTAAGATGCTCCAACTTTAAGCCAACTGCCAGCAGAAGCCTGCAAAGGCAAGCGCAAAGAACGCCGCTCCTAAGAGCGCCACATTGCACTTTGACGGTCGATAATTGTCGTTTGCGGCGACGTACTTGAGATCCGCGAGCGTAAAGTCATACGAACGGTATCCTTTGCTCGGCGCGGGATCGTAAGCCAACTTCATTGTTCGTAGCGTCGGGACGTAAAGGCGATCGCGCGGTGCTCGTCTGTGAACCCTCACCCGGTCGTCTTCTCGCCGATCTCCTTTTCCAAACTTCATCGATCGCGTCCTCAGTCTCTCGACCCTCCAGTGATGACCGTTGACTGTTCGTCTTCAGGGGAAAGCTAAGCGCTCCCCACATCAACTGCGCTCTCTGGATGCCGTTCCGTATTCCCTTCTCTTTATGCAATTTTTCTCGACTATCGCAGATCGATCCGTCGCCAATTCAGGCACAATGAACCCTACAGCAACGCTTTGATACGTTGTGCGTACTTTTCAGCTCTCGAACGGAACTGGGCCGCGGTTCTTCTTTTCCACTGTGCTTGCCTCGGCACTTTGCCATTTCACAGACGACAAAGCTCGCTGATGCGAAAGCGTTCCGACGAGTCCGGAAGGCCGATTGACAGCTGCGCAGCGAGCGGGGCAGCATTAGGCTTGAAGGCATTTTACCTGCCCCATCCTCATCCTCTTCATTCGGCCGGGTCCGCCCACCCAGTTCACCAATCCGGAGACCTCCCCCATGCGCGCTGCGATTTACGCCCGCTTTTCGACGGAGCTGCAGCAGGAAGCCTCGATTGACGACCAGGTGCGCAATGCCCGGGCTCTGATCGAAGGCCGCGGCTGGCAGGTTGGCGAGATCTATGCCGATCGCGCCCGATCCGGTGCGACGACACTTCGGTCCGGCTATCAGAAGATGCTGACTGACGCGCGCCGCAACGCGTTCGATGTTGTGGTGTGCGAAGGGCTCGATCGCCTGAGCCGCGACCAGGAGACGATCGCCGGACTGTATAAGACCCTGCAGTTCCAGGGGATCGCGATCGTCACGTGCGCCGAGGGGGAAGTCAGCGAGATCCATGTCGGGCTGAAGGGCACGATGAACGCGCTCTTCCTCAAGGACCTTGCGCTCAAGACGCATCGCGGCCTGGAAGGTC
>NZ_LR701453.1 GCF_902498825.1 Rhizobium sp. EC-SD404 | reverse complement strand
TGCGCTCCACCGCGATCGCCGCCGTCACCGCGGCAGCTCTCCTCGTCACCATCGTGCTTCCGTCCGAATACGGGATTGATCCGACAGGCGTCGGCACCGCTCTCAATCTTACCGAGATGGGCGAGATTAAGATGCAGCTCGCCGAGGAAGCGGAAGCCGATGCTGCGATGGACGCGGCAAACCGTGCCAATCCGCCTGCGGTCGATACTGGTTCTTCGACGCGCACCGAAACCACCACGGTTGCCCCGGTCGTCGCCCCTGTCGCTCCGCCGCCGCCACCGGCACCACCGGCACCCGAGCGCCAGTCCAGCATCCTCGGCACGATCGGCGCGCTGATCGTCTCGCCCGCCGCAGCGCAGGAGCAGCGCCAGGATGAAATGACCATCGTCCTCCAGCCTGGCGAGGGCGCGGAGATCAAGCTGACCATGGTCGAAGGTGAAGTTGCGGCCTTCGCATGGGCCGTCTCAGAAGGCGGCACCGTGAACTACGACACCCATGGTGATGGCAGTGGGCAGAACATCAGCTACGAAAAGGGTCGCAGCGTTGCCGCCGATGACGGTCAGCTCCAAGCTGCCTTCACCGGCAAGCACGGCTGGTTCTGGCGCAATCGTGGCGATGCACCCGTATCGCTGACCTTGCGCACCAGCGGGACCTACACCGCCATCGAGCGGCTGGTCTAAGTTCAGATGGCGGCGCGTGCAGACGCGCCGCTACCTGATGAGGTTAAATGGCGGCTGACCCCCCAAGAGCACTTTGGAGAAACGCGCGCTCAGTCGCAGTCAATCACTTCTTGAAAAACATATGAGGCTATTTGGTGCGGCTTTTCTCTGCGGAAGCGACATCAGCTTTTGGTTCGACGGCTCGCGCCTTCGAGGAATTCGATCGCCGCCTCGATCCCACGATCGCTTTCAATGGCGGCGCCAAGCGCCTTCGCACGAGATCGCATTGCCGGCCCGTCCATTGCGACCAACGCGTTAGCGATGATACCGGCGCTCAGCGTTCGCCGGTTCAACGGTGCAGGGCCGGCTCCCAGAGCTGCAACCCGTCTCCCCCAAAAGGGCTGATCTCCAAAAAACGGGATGATCTGTGTCGGCAGGCCTGCGCGTAGGGAGGCAGCGGTCGTCCCGGCGCCGCCATGATGGATGGCAGCCGATGCTTTGGGTAGAAGAACGTCGTGTGGTGCGCTTTTGAGAAAAAACGCGCGTTCGCTCATCGTGCCGAATCTCATTGCGCCGTTGCCAACTGCCAGCAGACCCCGCTTTCCAGTCATTTCGAGGGCATCAAGGATCATTCCGGTCATCGTCTCCGGGTCGATCCCCGGCATGCTGCCGAACCCGAAATAAACCGGCGGTGGACCAGCGTTGAGAAACGCCTCCAAAGCCGGATCCGGCTGCCAGCCCGGCTCGTCGAGAAACCAGTATCCAGTCACCAAAACATCCGGTCCCCAATCGGAGGGCTTGGGAAGCACTGCCGGGCTGTATGCGTAAAGCGTACCTGCACGCGGCTTTCGCTTCGTCCGATCAGATAAACCGGGCGTCGATTGTCTCCAGGCCTTCAACTCGCTGGCGAAAAGCAGTTCCGCCGCATGGGTCGCAAGCAAGTGACTGACCCGGTTGAAGGGACCCAATGACGGATATGGAAGCAGAGGCGTCGGGAAGGCTGAGGTCGGTGTCAGGCCGGGGACAGGGGACGCCAGAACATGCGGCACGCCGAGAGCACTGGCTATATCCGGCGCAGCAATCGATTTGGGATGATAGACGATCACATCGGGGGCAAAGCGGATAGCTATCTGCCACTCGGCATCAAGCAGTCTCCTCATCAGCGGTCGGACTTGTTTGAGAAGCTTGAAGCCAGCGCTGAACCCTTTTCCTCCAGCAACAGCTGCCTTCCCCTCAGCGGTGTTCAGCAGCGCCAGAAATTCGGCTGGCAGGCCCATGAAGCGAACATCGTGCTCCGCGGCCATTCCGGAAAACTGGATGGGAGCGGCAAGCTGAACCTCATGACCTCGGGCAATCAGGCCCCGAGCAAGTGCGATATAGGGCTGGAAGTCTCCGCGTGTGCCGAGCGTATGGATCGCGATCCGCATGGTGCCACGATAAAACACCGGGCGCGAACTGTCTGCTCAAGCTCATGAAAAAGGGCCCGCTGAAATCAATGGAAGGTGCTGAATGAACGGCACGTTTTGGGTGCTCCGACCGCCACCTTCAACGGCAACAATCGGGTCGGGAGCCGTCATCGAGATCCGCGTGCATTCAATGGCAGCTATTCGGGCGTCGTCGCCCAAAACCGGACAGTCTTAAGTCGGCCCCCATCCCGCCGCGCCGCAAGGCGTTGCGCATCAGCGGTAAGCGCAGATTCGCCACCAGTTGGTCACAGTGGCGAGCCGGTCGGCATCAAGATATCGTAATCGACTGCAAAGCGTATATTCTAATCCAAGAGACGGTAGCCTACGCCAGGCTCGTTCAAT
Organism: Rhizobium sp. EC-SD404; assembly: GCF_902498825.1. Lineage (NCBI taxonomy): Bacteria > Pseudomonadati > Pseudomonadota > Alphaproteobacteria > Hyphomicrobiales > Rhizobiaceae > Rhizobium > Rhizobium sp. EC-SD404. Next base: position 2,567 of record NZ_LR701453.1, on the reverse strand, counting down.
ATAAATCTCGGTGCCGCGGGATCATCCCTGAGTTTCTGTCGCAGCCTTCCTACGAAGACTCGCAGATACTGGACATCATTCTCGTTTGCTGGCCCCCAGAGCTGCAGTAGAAGGCCCTTATGGGTCGTAATTCGTCCAGCATTGCGCATGAACGGTATGAGTAGATTATATTCCTTTTTGGTCAGCCGTACCGACTCGCCATCAACGGTCACGCTATAACTGACGTGCTCGCCTGACCGAGTTGGGTTATGTAACTGGAATAGCAGCCATTGTTGGGGCCGCTGCATTCTGCTGTGCACCCGTTCGGAGCCAGCGCAGCGTTAATTGTCCCTGAGTCGCGCGCTGCCATCGCTCTCCATCGCAAGCGAGGATTTCTTTTGGTCCAGAGCAGGGCATCCGTCATCTGGAGATCCAGGCCGGTCACAAGACCGGCCTGGTAGGAGTTTTCTAACAAGTTTCCCGGCCTTCGGGGCACGTCTCGGCGTCGGCGGGCTGTTCCGCCGGAGCTGACCCTTCGTCTTCCATCGAACCCTCTTCCGCGGGCAGTTGTTCCGCTGGGGACTCCTCGGATAGAGCTTCGGGTTCGGTCGCTGCTTCGCCTTCGGCGGGCGTGGTCCCATTCTCAGGCGCAGCCTCCGTAGGGGCTGCTTCTTCAGCAGGCCCAGATTCGGAGGGGGCCGCTTCCTCGACAGCAGGTTCGCGTTCGACAGGTGCGGCTTCCTCGGGCTCGGCCGGCACCACTTCTGCAGGCGGAGCTTCGTCCTCGACAGTTTGCTCTTCCGCTCCAACAGGTTGTTCGGCCCCGTCAGACTTCATGGTCGCCGCAGGGGTTTCAGCAGCAGGCTCGCCCTCAGGCGCAGTGTCGGAAGCCGGATCTTCAGCGCCGGCGTCGTCGGCAGGTGTGTCTTCGGTCGTGCCTTCCGCGGCAGGCTCTTGCCCGGTGGCCGGGGCCTCGGCGTCGGGTACCGCAGGAGCCTCGTCGGCGGGTGCTTCTTCCGTCCCCGCTTCATCAGCGGCTGGATCGCCGGTGTCCTCCTCGACCTCTGCCGCGCTTGGCGCGTCGGCCTCGGCGGGAACGTCTTCCAACGTCTCCTCTATGATCGCCGGCTCTTCGATCTGCTCTGCCGATTCCGCGACGTTTGCTGGCGTTTCCTGCGGTTCCTCTTCGGAGATGTCCGCTTGGAATGCCACGACTTGGCCATCCGATGCCGTCGCCTGATCGGGATCGTCGACGAATGTTAAGTTGATAGTTTGGACCGGCTCGACGACCACGTTCTCGATCTGCGAGATTTCGATTGGCTGATTGATAATGATGTTCTGCTCGATCCGGACGTCCACACGGGTGGTCGCCTGCGTGAGGATAACTGGAATCTGCGCGATGGGCTCGACGTGCTGGACAATGGTCGGAGACGAGATGTAGCGTGTCTCGACGAAGATCCAGCTTTCCGCGACCGGCGGGCGGAACGAGGAAGGCGCCCCCCAGGCATAGCCGCTTCCTTCCGGAGCGAGCGGTGCCCAGCCGACATAGTCGCCGCCGGTTCTCCAAGTCACCCACGCCGGCGCCCACACATTGCCAGGCACCCAGTACCAGCCATAGGAGCGGCTGTAGCCCCAGCGGCCATAGTGATAGGTTGCCCAGCCGAAGGGTTCATCGGAAACCCAATACCAGCCGTAATCATTGGTGTACGCCCAGTGTCCTTGCGTATAAGGCCGCCAATCTCGATCGAGCCCGGACGGCACGAAGACATAGCCGTGCGACCCGTGTCTTGCCCAGCGTCCATGAGAAGCGAGGCGGTCGAAGAAAATACCAACAGAAATTCGGGCTTGGGCCTCTGCAGACGTACCCAATTGGACGGGCACGAGATCGCGTAAGCCCCTTGCGTCGGTTAAATTCAGTGATGAGGTGGGGCCGGCCAAAAGGGAAATGGCAGCAACGCCCGCAAAGAGGGATGCTTTTGTTATCCAGCGCATCGTATCGATCCTGCTAACACGGTCCCTTCGCGCATTGAACGTACGGACTTGCGAAAAGTTCACTACCCGGTGATCAGCCGATACAAGATCGTCCACGAGAGCTACGAGCCGCCGTTATCGACCTTAACCGAAAGGCACACTCGATCGGTCTAGTCCTCGTCCACACTCGATCGGTCTAGTCCTCGTCTCGGCGGCGCGATAAGCCTGTTCGTTGCTCGTGTGATCAGTCCGGCTGGTGAATGGGGGGCCGACGACCGTTTAACGCCATGCGAGATCGCGCAGTTGCTCAATGCGATTGGGCTCGACGGGGTCTGTTGGATATACCGGCTGCAGACACCCAGACGGGGCTCGATGATCTTGCGTTCCAGCAGAGCGAGATCGCGCCGCTGGGCATCGGTTGGGTCCCGCTGACGGTCGTCCCTCATCTTTGCGGAGTAGGCTGAAGCGAACGCTATTCTTAGTTCGGAATCTAGGCTCAGGACCTATTAATTCCGTTTGATGTGTGATTCACGGTCTCCGAGAAGGAGGCTGTGATGGGTGATTTATTTTTGCTGAGCGAGCGCCAGATGGCGCGGATATCGCCGTTCTTCCCGCTG
>NZ_LR701452.1 GCF_902498825.1 Rhizobium sp. EC-SD404 | reverse complement strand
CGGCAATCATGACGAAACAGGAGTCTTCACCGCATCGCCGTTGTAGGCGACGCGAAACGCTTTACGTCCACATGGACGCGAACCGCAGAATTGCAATCAGCCCTTAACGTAGGAGACGGACTGTTATCACGCATGAACACGGCTGAGTTGATGTCTGCGGACTGCATGTCGCGCGGGAGCCGCTAATGCGATGGTGCCCGGAGGAACAGTCGAGAGATACGGGGAACGCCATACGATCGCCCCGCAAGGCCAAGATGCGCGACCTTGCTTAACACGAGACTAACGGCGCGCCTCGTTTAGAGTTGTTTCGCTTTCGCCGGGTTGGCAGTCGTGCAAACCAGGTCGCCTTCGCTAGGATCTCGAATTTGCTGTCGGTCTCGGTCTGAACGCGGGCCGCTAGCTAAGAATTGACCTGTTCGACCGCACCAAGGCGCTCCTTTGCGATCTAACAGAGAGAGTATTTTACGGGTCGAACTTTTACGCTGGCGACCCGTGTGATGAGCCCTGCGTTCACAGGGCTCTTCTACTCAGTCCTTATGCTCAGGCATGTCCTTGAGCTGGTCCTTCGTCCAGGTGGTAACGGCATGAACCGTTCCGCTTTCATCGCGCATTATGTCGAGTTCGCTGGCCGCGACTGCGACAGACTTTGCGCCGAAGCCAAGGAAGCCGCCGACATCGATGACAACTCGCCCGGTATTACCGACGCCGTGCATATGCGCGATGGTGCCGACCTTTTCGTCGTTGGCGCCATAGACGGTCGCACCCTTGAGGTTGCGGTCGGTTATTTCGATGTCCGTAAGCCTGACGTGTCTGCTGTGGTCCAATTCTGGCATCCTCTTGTATTTGCGAGGAGGCAACACTGAACTCGCACCTCTGTTCCCACGCAGGCAAAATTGCATGGAAAATGGGATCTCAATGTTTAGCGGCGGTCTGATCATCGCGGCGCTTCGTTACTTCCTGTCTGGTCCAGGATCGGAATCGTTCGGTGCGAAACGCCACTGCACTGTTTGTTAGGCTACGGGCTCATGATCAACCGGAAGCACAGTTTCTTGCACAAGCATTCTAGCTTGCTAGCTGAACGGCCGTTTCATCGACTGCTCGAATGCGCGTTAGAGCGGCCAGCAGGTCTGTCTGGCTGATCATGCCCACAATTCGTCGCTGATTATCAACAATTACCACCGCATGCGCTCTACCCGATAGAAGTGGCTTGGCAAGTTCAAGCGCTGCAACGTCTTCCGTAGCAACGACCGGCTCAGACCAAATCTTACGGAGAGACACAGTACCTGCAATGTTCGCCAGTTCGCGCAAGCCAACAGTGCCGTAGATTATGCGCTGTTCATCGACTACCGGGATGGTTCTTAAGCCGCGCTCCAGTAGCGTGCTAAGCGCCTCTCGCGCCGTAGCGTGCGGGCCCAATGAAATGATGTCTCGAGACATGATATCCCTGCATCGTAAATCCGGCCTGGCCCTGGCGGCGACGGCTGTCTCGATCGAAGAGACCAGTTGTTTCAGGTCTTCGCGCGAGACGTCCACTGTAAGGTCAAGGCCGCTCAGTGCGGTGTCAAGGTCTGCTTCGTTAAAACCAAAACGTCTCGTCGCCGGTTGATCAGATGTCCCAATCGGACTGACGTCAACTCGCGTTGGCTTGTGAGGATAGGTGCGGCCCATCATCCTATGCAGGATGACCGCAGCAAGAACCATGCATGTCGAATTCAACGCGGCCGGCATCAGCGGATTGAGGACGCTGACTTCGGAACTTGCCAGGACTGCTGTCAGCGCCATCGCGCCACCAGGAGGATGCAGACTGCGCGTAAACGACATGAGCGCGATAGCTGCAGCAACGGCGATTCCAGCCGCGACGGCTATATCCGGGATAGCCATCGCGCACATCGTGCCGACCAAGGCCGATATGGAATTTCCGCCGATGACCGGCCAAGGCTGTGCTAGCGGACTGCTTGGGATCGCAAAGAGGAGAACGGCCGTTGCGCCCATCGGTGCTAATAGGAACGGCAAGGAGATGCCGCTTTGAAGCACAGCGCCACTTGCGAGCCCAGTAGCGGCGATTGCGAGAAAGGAAGCGATTATCCCTAAAAGCCGATCGCGAGTGGAGGCGCCCGGCAGAAGAGGGGCTAAGAATTGGCGTGACTGTCTGATAGGCATTTTGCTCAATCAACGTGCAGATTTCATAGAAGCTGCTTGCCAGCGGCGCGGCATAAAGCCAAGAAACAGTTTCCTCGTATCGCCTCAAAGCTCGAAATATCTGATCATTCCGAAGATATCCCGCGGCGCCGAAGCTCTCATCACCATTTTAGTCGAACATGTGCTCCTGAACCGGTTCGGTCACATGGATCGAGCTCGCCGCCTGGTGCCAACGAGCGACGCTAAGCGGCGAGAGGATGATGGAGCAGTTGACTTGCCGCAGGCAAACGACGTTCAGGTTCGAGTTCCGACCACACTATCGGCCATCTCGGCACCGCGTTGACCCATGGGACGCTCAGGTCCGGTGGTGGTGTCACGGGCAGTCTGATGCTCAAGTTCAGCATTGAGCTCAGCACCAATCAAAAGGATCATTACCGATATCCACGTCCACATCATGAAGCCTATCACTGCCCCAAGTGAACCATACGTGGCGTTGTAGTCGGCAAAATTTTCCAGGTACCAAGAGAACCCGATGGACGTGACGATCCACACAAGCGTGGCAAGACCGGATCCCCATGTGATCCAACGCCACTTGGCGTTGTCTCTACTGGGCCCATAGCGATAGATTATTGATATGACAAGCATGACCATCAGAAAAACGAATGGCCAACGCCCGTACTTGATCAGTACCTCAGTGGCAGCTTCCATCCGAATTGCTGCCATGAGTGCCGGAACGACACCAACCGCGATAATCAGAATGATCCCGATGACTATTCCGCCGAAGGTAAAAGCAAGCGACACCGCGTTGTATATAATAAAGCTGCGCTTTTCCTCTTCATCGTAAACGATATTCATTGCATCAAAGAGAGACTTCATGCCGCTGTTTGCACTCCAAAGCGCAATAGCGAAACCAGCCAAGAACCCTACGCTAAGCGAGGTTGTTTCCTGCTTGGCCAATGCCGTCAGTTGCTGTTCGATCACCTCCAGTCCGCCGGTAGGGAGTAGTCCTCCCATATAAGCGACATGATCGGCGATCGTCTGCGGATCTGCGACAAAGCCATAAACGGATACAAATGCTGCCAGGGCAGGAAACAGAGCCAGCAACAAGTAAAAGGTGACACCTGCCGCGGTAAGCATGATGCGATCGTCGCCAATCTCGGAGAAGACACGCGTGACCGTCGCCCACCAGCCGCGCGTCGAAAGCTCTCCTGGTCCATCTGCATCAGTGCTTGCGTCGCTCCGTCTCATTCAACTCACTCCTCACCGAGCATGTCCCCTTTGCCGCTTATGAATCTCTTGGCTAGAAGCAGCAGCAGCTAACCGGGGTTGACCTGTGATGTTCCAGTTGAATTTTTGCCTCCAGACTGTTTCAGGAGGAACTCTGGCGAGCGCTTAACCTGCGCTCCGCGGACGCGATTGAGAACCGGTTAGCCTGATCGAACTACAGCGTTGCGGCCGCTGGACGTTAGAGGCATCATCATGGTGGTTCCCATCCCGAGGAACCAGGGTCGCGGCTGCCTTTCCTGCCCCGAATGAAGGCCGCGACCCACTCGTTTAATGGAAGTCTTGTGGTTAAGGATGTACGATATAGGCGGGGGAGCAGTCTTGGAGCCGGAAGAGGCCGAGAAATGGAAATCGTTAAATCAAGAGGAGATTTACGATGTCGCCGATCGCCATTATAAACTCGCCGGATCAGCCAAGGCCACGCGACGATTTGCCGAGAGGGGAAGCGGACTTCAGGACGAGGCCGCTCCTAGGGACGACTACTGGAAGACCAACTGACGCCTCACAGTAAACCGACCCAGGGCGTCCTCGCCCAATACGCTGGCAAGATGCGATCAACACTCGACGTTGAAGAGCAAGCCTGTGTCCACGTGCGGCCGATCAAGAGTGCAAGGTCCTTTCGCAGTTAGGATCGTCGGCGCGCAAAATCGCGGCAACTGTGCGTCCCCATGTCGTCAGACAGAGTGCGCCGTCGTCGGCTCGCACGACGAGGCCAGCCGAGATGGCCGCTGATAGCATATCTTCGCAAGCGCGCTCGTCGCCCTCTGACACCAACAGCTCTCGATCAAGCAATTTCAAAAACGAAGCGATTGGTCCCGATGGCAATGGGGCACCTCGGCCCGTTCTGCCAATGACCAACCGAGAGATCCCTGGAGTTTTCACCATGCTTTCGTGCCCCCTGCAAAAAGGTAACACGATGAGACCATGGGTAAACAATCGAGCGCTAATTTTGGACATTGGTCGGATGGCAAAATTCGACCAAGGTCGGATCACGAAGATAAATGATCCGTTGATCCCCTATGACGGTATCGGCGATTCAGCCTGCCGGCCGGGTATTGTTATTAAGCTCTTCGTCCTTCGCCTTCAGCAGATTGCGACCTGCCATCGTCGTTTTAATCCCATTCAAGCCAGTCTCTATGAGGCCCAGTGTTTGAAGCCGCACCTCAATCTCTTCAGGCAGCATCCGCGCCCGTCTGTTGTCGATGTGCCTCAGCCAGTCCCACTCGTTCCGGCTCAACTCCTTCCTGCGGACATCGTCTGCCATCGCCAGCACCCCCATTCTCCGGCCCGTAGGATGCCGGACATGGGTCGCGTGGTCAATTTTGGAAGGATGAAGCTGGCGTCGATGTGTCCGGACGAGGACAGGAAGAACGATTGACAGCTCCGCGTTGACCAGGCCAGCATTCCGCCCACAGACATTGACCTGTCCGCCTTTCAACCCCGGCATCCGAAGCGGCCAGCGATCAGCCCGCAAATACACCAGAAGTTTGGAGACCTCCCCCATGCGCGCTGCGATCTACGCCCGCTTTTCGACGGAGCTGCAGCAGGAAGCCTCGATTGACGACCAGGTGCGCAATGCCCGGGCTTTGATCGAAGGTCGCGGCTGGCAGGTTGGCGAGATCTATGCCGATCGCGCCCGATCCGGTGCGACGACGCTTCGGTCCGGCTATCAGAAGATGCTGGCAGACGCGCGCCGCAACGCGTTCGATGTCGTTGTGTGCGAGGGCCTCGACCGCCTGAGCCGCGACCAGGAGACGATCGCCGGGCTTTATAAGACCCTGCAGTTTCAGGGGATCGCGATCGTCACGTGCGCCGAGGGGGAAGTCAGCGAGATCCATGTCGGGCTGAAGGGCACGATGAACGCGCTCTTCCTCAAGGACCTTGCGCTCAAGACGCATCGCGGCCTGGAAGGTC
>NZ_LR701451.1 GCF_902498825.1 Rhizobium sp. EC-SD404 | reverse complement strand
AAGGACCAAAGAAAGGTCAGCTCAGCGGGCATCCGCTCGGCAAGAATCCAGGCGACGTTTGGGATATCCCGAACGTCAAACACAACCACCGGGAGAAGACCAGTCATCCGTGCCAGTTTCCGGAGGCACTGATTGACCGGCTCGTCGCAGCTCTTACTGACAAAGGCGATCTCGTTGTGGATCCATATGCGGGGTCAGGAACGACCGGAGCTGTGGCTCAACGTCTGGACCGTCGCGCGCTCCTGATAGAGCGCGATCTAGGCTATGCGGCCATAGCCCGCAAGCGCCTTGGAACTGGTGAGGGAAGCGGCGCGGCGGCCTGATCTGCCTCGTCCACGGCGGACGCGGGGCTGGTCTATTTTACAAATGGTGGTTGCGGGGGCTCGCAGCCACAGCTGGCATAAAAGGAGCGTCGGAATCACCGCCCTCTGTTGCATTGGCTAAGTTCAGAATGCCCATCAGCTCACCGCGCAGAGTGGCATGCACCTGACCGCGTTTCTTGCCCGGCATCAGCACGATTTCGCCGATCAGGGAACGAAGTGCTTCTGCTGCCTGTCTTCCGCCATCCGGGTCCTGGAGCGCTTCGGCGAAGCGTTCAACCCATCGCCGATAATTGTCGGCGATGTTCGGATGGACGTCAGGGATGGTCGCAGTCGCCTTTGACAAGCGTCTTTAGATTTCCGCCTTCTGCTGCTCGAGCTCATCCATCCTGGCTTTCATGGATGGCTGGTACATCCCATCCTCGATCGCCGACAGAATTCCTGCGATAGCCCTTTCTACCTTCGCCAGGGCTTTCTGGTGACCTTGGGCTTCGGCAGAACGGTTTCGGCTCAGCCGGTTCATTTCCTCGCCATAGCTGCGCACAGCCTCTGCAACCGCTTCGGACGATACGAGCCTGACCTTGAGGCCAGCAAGAACGCGGGCCTCGATCTTGGCGCGGGTGATCGTCCTGTTGTTGTCACAGGTGGCGCGGCGATGATGGTTGAGGCAGCCATAGCGGTTCGGAAGGATGATCCCATATTTGCCGCTGCAGCATCCGCAGGTGAGCAAGCCGGAAAGAAGAGCGCCCGGCCGATTGGCGAGATGAAGGCGCTTCATCCGCGCCTCCTGGGTATTGGCTTCATTCGGTCCGAAGATCGTCGAGATCTGCTGCTGGCGTGCGCGGACAGCATTCCAGAGTTCTTCATCGACGATCCGCAGATGCGGGACTTCTGTCCTGATCCATTCCGACTGCGGATTGGGGCGCGAGACGCGCTTGCCCGTGCTCGGATCTTTGACGAAGCGCAGACGGTTCCAGACGAGCATGCCGGTATAGAGCTCGTTGTTGATGATACCGGTGCCGCGCGTCTTGTGACCGCGAATGGAGGTGTCGCCCCAGGCGCGGCCGAGCGGTCCGGGAATGCCTTCTTTGTTCAGATCCGTTGCGATTGACTTGGGACTTTTGCCTGACGCAAACTCTCTGCAGATGCGGCGGACCGTCTCGGCCTCTTCGGGGATGATCTCACGATCGCCTCGAAGAGGGTCGCCATTGGCATCGAGCTTCTTGACGACCTTGTAGCCGTAGCAGAGACCTCGGCCGGCCTTGCCCTTCTCCACCCTGCCCCGCAGACCACGACGGGTCTTCATGGCGAGGTCTTTGAGGAAGAGCGCATTCATCGTGCCTTTGAGGCCCACATGAAGCTCGGAGATCTCACCCTCTGCCAGCGTGACGATTGTGACGCCTGCAAACTTCAGATGCTTGTAGAGCGTCGCGATGTCGGCCTGATCGCGGCTGATGCGGTCCAGCGCTTCCGCCAGGACGATATCGAACTCGCCGAGCTTCGCATCCCGCATGAGGCGCTGAATGCCGGGGCGTAGGATCGTGCTTGCACCCGATATGGCCGCATCCTCATAGGAGCCGACCGTCTCCCATCGCTCCCGTCTTGCATGATCGCGACACAGCCGGAACTGATCCTCGATCGACGCCGCGTTCTGCTGGTCGGATGAGTAGCGGGCATAAAGGGCTGTGCGGGTCATGCGCATACCTCTCTCAGCATTCGGCCTGACGACCGGGTCTCATGCACGGGCGCTCTGATCTTCGGCGCGGCGCTCTGATCTTCGGTATCGCCCCTTGGCCTCTCTACCGGTCAGATCCTTCAGATCATGGGGGCGAGCGCCGCCTGGATATCTGTCATCAAAAAGTCGTTGCCGACATAAAGCAAGGGCGCTGCATGCTGCTTGGCCAATGCATAGGCAAAGCAGTCGCCGAAGTTGAGGCCGCCCCTGGTGCCAAAACCCTGGCCGTACTCGATCCTTGCCTGCATCGCCGCACGCGCCTGTCGGTCATCGACGGGGGCAATGTCGATGTGGAAGTCGGTAAGGAAAGCATCGAGGTCGGCAATCGCCGCGCGCCGGTCTCCACCCTTGATCCTGCCGGCCATCACCGTGCCGGTCTCGACATAGTTGACGGCGGAGATTAGGCGCGGTTGCGCTTCCTGGAGAGCATGCATGCAGGCGGACGCTTCTGCCTCTTCGAACAGGATCGCGATGATGGCGGACGAGTCCACCACGATCATCGGGCAAGACCGAGCATCTCGGCCGTATCGCCGACAGCGTCATCCCATTCATCCTTGGAGACCGGCCGCCGATCGTAGCGATCAGCACGATCGCGCACGAAAGCCTTCATGCGCTCGGCATAGTCGGCATTTGTCTCCCGCTCAGCGCGCAACCTCTCCAGCCGCTCGCTCATCGCTTTGGTGATCGCGTCGGTCATGGTCTCGCCGGTGAGCCGCGAGAGTTCCCGTGCCAGCCTGTCGGCTTCTTCAGTTTTGATGCTGAGCGCCATAGCCACCTCGCTGTCTATACGTATCTTCTAGATAGCACGAACGCCACGATCTCTCAAGCGAGACACTCATCTCCGGCGCAGACGATCCGCCTCATGATCGCCCCTCAATAGTCATCCTCCTTGTCGGCGTCCGTGCGACGCACGCTTGTCGTTCTTCCGACATCTGCCGACGCGCCATTATCGTTGGCAGCTTGCTGTGCGATGAAGTCCTCGCGCGCCATGCGGCGACCGATCAATCGGGCGATGGACAGCACAACCTTATCCATGCGTTCAGACGCGCCAGCTTCGGATTTCGGATCTGGCTGCTCAAGCGACTGCTCCGATGAGCCGTCGCGTGACCGATTGTCGTTTGCCGGTCTCTCTCTTGCGAGGCGCTCCTCATCGCCGGCCATGGCCGACCTCCTCCTCTGGGCGCCACGCAACGGGATTGGCGATCCAGCGATCGATGTCGGACTCACGCCATCCGGCACCATGGGTGCTGATTCTCAACTGGGCCGGAAATGTCCCGTCCGCGATCTTGCGATAGATCGTCGAACGGGACAGGCCGGTGCGGCCAAGGACGGTGTTCAATCGGATGATGCGGTCTGGCGCGGCCATGGTGGCGATGCCTCCTGCTGGTTCTCTCTGACAGTTCGAGAGCCACGACAGGACGTTCAGTCAGGCGCTTGCAAGGAGGAAATTCGAGGAGCAGTGTCGTGTCGTAGGGAGGGCGGTAAATCGGCTAGTCCACTAGCTGGCAGCTGCCGCCGGTGGCTTAGGAGCCGTCGCTTTCCCAGTTGCAGACCGAGACGAAATTCTCGGGCATTCGCAATTAGATAAGTCATGCATAGTTGATGTGCCAAACTTGGGCTGCAATCAATCGACTGCCAGAACGGCGCGAGAGAGCTTCCGTCACGAACCCTCATTAGATGGGGTCTTAAGCGATAGCGGAGCCGACGGACCGTTGAGCCGACATCTGCGCCGAAACTCAAAAGGCGCGTCGCGCCTAAGCCTCCCCCAAATCCCAACACAAATGCAAGAACGCTGACGCCGCAAACCGACGTCACTTAGGTCCACGATTGCAGGTTATGCGCATTCCGAGTTGTCGCGGCCGGATTGATATCGATGAAATCCGGCCGCGGCACCCCTTAGTCGAACGGTTACATGCCGGGCATAATGACGGCGTCGATGACATGGATCACACCATTGTCTGCCGTGATATCAGCCTGGGTAATGTTTGCCTCGTTGACCTTCGGTCCGCCTTCGAGCGTGAAAGTCACTTCACTGCCTTCGACTGTGGCTGCGGTCAAACCTTCGGTAAGATCAGACGATGCAACGGCCCCCGGTACGACGTGATAGGTGAGAATGGACACCAGCTGATCGCGGTTCTCTTCAAGAAGCAAATCTTCGACCGTGCCATCTGGCAAAGCAGCAAAAGCTTCGTCAGTCGGAGCGAACACGGTGAATGGGCCATCGCCCTTCAGCGTCTCTACAAGGCCGGCGGCCTCGACCGCAGCGATCAGAGTCGTGAACGTACCAGCTTCTGCCGCGGTATCGACGATGTCAGCAGCCAAGGCAGAGGTCGTCATAGCGGCAGCTGCAAAGCTTGCAATCAGGAGCTTCTTTATCATTGTGTGATCCTCGTCTGGGTTAGGATTGATCATCATGACCATTTCCAAACCTCGCTACGCGATCCATCCCTGCCTGGTTCAGGGAGACATCTCCTGATCTCATGGCCTTGCCATCACGTCTCCGTCAGTTGATTTTGATCCCCGTCGACACAAAAATGTCGCTTAATGCCTTGGTCTCAACTACACCCGGCCAGCAACGAGCTGACGAAGTTCACCCAATATCTGCAGGGCATCGTAGCGTTTCGTCTCGATATCCAGAGCGTCAGTGATCAAAGCCCGATCAAGGTCGAGAACGGCGCTGCAGAAGCGTTTGACAGTTGCGGGGCATTGCCGTCGGTGGCGGAACGCCATCAAACAAATTGTATTGCTCAAACGCACGTTCGCCTGCTCCGCGACGAGAAGGTGATGCATAGCCTGATCGAAAT
>NZ_LR701450.1 GCF_902498825.1 Rhizobium sp. EC-SD404 | reverse complement strand
TGTTGAAGTAGACGCCGAGAAGCATGGTCGTCGAATGACCGATGGCAAACAGCGTCACGTAAATGGCGATGTGCTGCATCCGGTAAAGGAAGAAGATCACGCCGAGCAGGAACAGGATGTGGTCGTAGCCGGTGACCATGTGCTTGGCCCCCAGATAGATAAACGGAATGAGATTCACCCCGCTGATTTCCTGGATGTAGCCTTGATCGCCGGCGGTGACCGCGTGGGCCAGCGCCGAGGACGCGCAGGCGAGCATCAAGCCGAGCGCGATGAGCCCGGTCGTGAGGTGGGGAGCGAACGCCGGAAGCGTTCGACCGACACCCCGAGAAGGTGGTCGTGTCATGGATCGATATCCGCATTGAGGAAGAACGAGCCTCGGTTTTTCGAGGCCGGGCTATCGCTCAGGCGCGTGGCGGTCGATCCAGTTCGAATATCTGCAATGGGAGAATGTCGTAGAAGCTCGCGACATCCCAGCTCTCGCTGGCGGCGACAAGCATGGCTGGCGTTGCGGGTGGGTCGCCCGGCGTGTCGTGCAGATGGTCCGAAGCATCATGACCGTGGAGATGGCCCGAGTGGGCCTCATCGCTCCAGCCATCGTCATGGGAATGTCCGTGTTCTGCAATTTCTGCGGAAAGCGCCTGATGGCGTTCGGCCTCGGCCTGCGCAACCGTGAACGGATCATGGGACATTGATCCCGTCGGCGGCGCCAGCATAAGCGACAACGCCATCGCACAGACGATGACGACGCGCAGCGCGACGCTTTGAAGACGGTTGACCATAGTGCCAGCGATACCCCCGCAATGGTTAAGAGCACCTTTCCCGCGATTCGGTGGCGAGATGATGGCGCTTGCCCTATCCTCCCCGGGGGGATAGCTTCTTGCAATGACTCATGCCGACCTTCATGCCTCTCACCCCGACATCGTCAAGCGCCTCAAGCGCGCTGAAGGACATCTCAAGAGCATCATTGCGATGATCGAGGCGGAGCGTCCGTGCCTCGACATCGCGCAGCAGATGCACGCCGTGGAGAAGGCCGTTCAGCAGGCCAAGCGGACCCTCATTCACGATCATCTCGATCATTGCCTGGGAACGCCGAGCGACCGCGAGGCAGGTCCGGACCGCCAGTTCGTCGACGACCTCAAGGCACTGGCAAAATATCTCTGAAGGCGCTTCCTCATGATTGCCGTTCTCAAGAACCGCACCTATCGGCATCTCTTTCTGGCCCAAATCCTTGCGTTGCTCGGCACCGGGCTTGCGACAGTGGGGCTCGGCCTGCTTGCCTTCGATCTGGCCGGCGATAACGCGGGCGCCGTGCTTGGGACCGCGCTTGCCATCAAGATGGTGGCCTATGTCGGCGTCGCGCCGATCGCTGCTGCCTTTGCCGAGCGGTTGCCCCGCCGGACAACCCTGGTCGCGCTCGATCTCGTCCGGGCGGCAGTCGCCTTACTGCTGCCCTTCGTTTCGGAAGTCTGGCAGGTCTATGTGCTGATCTTCGCGCTTCAGTCGGCGTCTGCTGCATTCACGCCGACGTTTCAGGCGACCATTCCAGACGTGCTGCCGGACGAGAAGGATTATACGCGAGCGCTTTCCCTCTCAAGGCTGGCCTATGATCTGGAAAGTCTCGTCAGCCCCATGATTGCCGCCGCTCTTCTCACAATTATCAGCTTCCACAATCTCTTTGCCGGCACGGTCGTTGGCTTTCTTGCATCCGCAGCCCTCGTGCTGACGGTCCTTCTTCCGAGCCCGAAGCCGAGCAAACCTCGCGGCATCTACGATCGCACCACGCGCGGCATCCGCATCTATCTCGCCACTCCCCGCCTGCGCGGATTGCTGGCCATCAACATGGCCGTTGCCGGCGGCAGCGCATTCGTCATCGTCAACACCGTCGTCTACGTCCAGGCGATCTTCGGGCTTGGGCAGAGCGAGACGGCGGGCGCGCTCGCAGCGTTTGGCGGCGGATCCATGGCGGTCGCGTTGTTGCTGCCCCGGCTGCTCGACAGTCTCGCCGATCGTCCAGTGATGCTTGCAGGTGCCTCGGTGATCACGATCGCCACAGGAGCCGCCGCGTTCATCCACTCTTACGGCCTTCTGCTTCTGGTTTGGGGCTTTATGGGCATTGGCTTTTCGCTCGCGCTGACGCCTTCCGGCCGCCTGCTCAGGCGCTCGTCCCATCCGGAAGATCGTCCGGCCTTGTTCGCCGCGCAATTCGCCCTGTCCCATGCGTGCTGGCTCATCACCTATCCGCTTGCCGGATGGGCCGGCGCCAGCCTTGGACTGCCAGCCACGGCCACGATCTTGGCGACAATCGCAGTCGCGGGCGTAACCTGTTCGGCCATGCTTTGGCCTGCCGGCGACCCTGAAATCGTCGAACACGACCATGCGAACCTGCCGGCTAGTCATCCGCACTGGACGCAAGGAGGGCATGCCGGCAACCGACGCCACGCCCATGCCTTCGTGATCGACGATCTTCACGATGCGTGGCCACAAGCGCGCCCTTGAAGGAGCGCCAATCCGGCCCGCATCGGAAAGCGTAAAGCATGCCGTTCCTCGTCCAGAGCCTGATCGACGTCCAGCGGGACATCTATCTGACCTTTGCCGACACGATCCGGGCATTCGCTTCCGGCGGCGGATGGCTGGACCTGGCGACGTTTCTGCCGATGGCGATCGTCTTCGGCGCCGTCCATGCGATGACGCCGGGGCACAGCAAGACGGTTCTGGCGACCTATCTCGCCGGATCGACGATCTCTGTCGCACGCGGTCTGGCGGTTTCGCTGACCTTGTCGTTCACCCATGTCCTGATGGCTGTGATCATCGCGCTGTTCTCGCTGCCGCTCATTTCCATCGCACTCGGCAGCGTCGGTCGCGCACCCGCCATGGAAAATATCAGCCGCAGTCTCCTGGGCCTCATCGGACTATGGATGCTGTGGCGCGCGATATGTGGGCACCGGCACTGTGATGGTGACAACAAAGGCTTGCTGGTCGGCATCGTCGCCGGGCTGATCCCGTGTCCGCTCACGCTGTTCGTCATGATCTTTTCGATGCAGCGCGGCGTCACCGAGGCTGGGCTGGCCTTCGCGGCCATGATGATGCTTGGCGTCGCAACGACGCTTTCGACTGTCGCGCTTGCCACCGTCTTCTTCCGTCAGGCGCTTGCGGCCTTGATCGCGTCACATCCCTTGCTGCTTAACCGGGTGAGCCGGGTGATCGAAGGACTGGCCGGTCTGATACTGGTGCTGATCGCGTTCCGGACAGTCGCGGTGTCTTGACAATCGGTTCGTGAGAGGGAATGGAATTGAGCCATGGGGACATGCGGTCTCCCCACGAGGCGTCAGCCCAAGAATCGCGTCCATAAACCCTGAAACGGGAGGGCGCATCATGTCTTCGACGACCACCATTTCTCCTGAAAAACTGGCACGGCTCATCGGTACGCCGAAATGCCCGACGCTGATCGACGTTCGCAACGATGCGGATTTCCAGTCCGATCCGAGACTGATTCCCTCAGCGCGACGCCGGAATGCGGATCGCCTTGCTGACTGGATCGGATCGGTCCGTGCCCCTGCCATCGTATACTGCCAACAGGGCCACAAACTGAGCGAAGGTGTCGCGGCATTCCTGCGCGCGCACGGTACTGCCGCCGAAATTCTCGAAGGCGGTTTCGAGGCATGGCGCGACGCACGCCATCCGCTTGTGCCGACGGAAAAGAGCGAGAAGCCTAACGTCGACGGCCGAACCGTTTGGGTAACCCGGGCACGCCCGAAGATCGACCGGATCGCGTGTCCGTGGTTGATCCGACGGTTCGTCGATCCTGACGCTATCATCCTGTTCGTCACCCCGGCGGAAGTCGCTGCGGTGGCCGAAAGATTCGGCGGCGCGCCGTTCGACGTCGACAGCGTCTTCTGGAGCCATCGCGGCGACCTTTGTACCTTTGATGTCATGATCCAGGAATTTGGCCTGGCGACCGCACCGCTCCTGCGTCTTGCTGCGATCGTGCGAGGTGCGGATACGGCACGACCGGACCTTGCACCGGAGGCTCCTGGTCTTCTCGCGGCATCGCTTGGACTGTCGCGCATGTATGCCGACGATCTCGAACAACTCGATGCCGGGATGCTTCTCTACGACGCCTTCTATCGCTGGTGCCGGGACGCGACCGGCGAGACTCACAACTGGCCGCACACGAAGCCGGGTGCCTGACATGGATCAGATTAGCAAGACCGATCCGGCGGCCGCCGACAACACCGGTCACAACATATCGTTCAAGGAAGCGGTTCGCGTTTGGGCGCGGATCGCCGCCCTCAGCTTCGGCGGCCCAGCCGGGCAGATTGCCGTGATGCATCGAATCCTGGTCGAGGAGAAGCGCTGGATCGGCGAGCATCGCTTTCTGCACGCGCTCAACTACTGCATGCTGTTGCCTGGCCCCGAAGCGCAGCAACTGGCGATCTATGTCGGCTGGCTTCTTCACCGGACAATGGGTGGCCTTGTCGCGGGCGTCCTTTTCATTCTCCCAGGCTTCCTGTCGATCCTCGCCCTGAGCTTCGTCTATGTCATCTATGGTGAAGTCGGTGTCGTGGAAGGCCTGTTCTTCGGTCTGAAAGCGGCTGTTCTTGCCGTCGTGCTGCAGGCCGTACTGCGCATCGGCGGGCGCGTGCTGAAGAACCCGGCGACGGTTGCCATTGCCATGGCGGCGTTCGTCGCGATTTTCGTCTACGGCGTTCCGTTCCCTGTAATTATTCTTGCGGCCGGACTTGTCGGCTATGTCGGTGGGCGGTCTGGTTCATCATGGTTTCGCCTCGGCGGCGGGCATGGGTCTGGCACGAACGCTACGGTACCCGATGCGGACACGGCGCTTGGCGACCGACTGCCTGAGCACGCTCGTCCGAACCTCGCCTGGTCGCTACGCATCTCGGGCGTTCTGCTTGCATTGTGGTTGGTTCCCGTTGCCGCGCTCGTGATTATTTTCGGCCAGGACAACGTCTTCAGCCAGATCGCGGTCTTCTTCAGCCAGATGGCGGTTGTTACTTTCGGAGGCGCCTATGCCGTGCTCGGCTATGTGGCACAGGAGGCCGTACAGAATTTCGGCTGGCTTGAACCGGGAGAAATGCTGGATGGGCTCGGCATGGCCGAGACGACGCCCGGCCCGCTCATCATGGTCGTCCAATTCGTCGGATTTCTCGCAGCCTATCGCGAGGCAGCCGGTCTCCACCCGCTTGCCGCCGCGACCTTCGGCGCGATCCTCACCACATGGGTAACGTTCGTCCCCTGCTTCCTGTGGATTTTCCTGGGCGCGCCGTTCATCGAGAGGCTGCGCGAAAACGTCGCCCTGACGGGCGCGATGACGGCGATCACGGCCGCCGTCGTCGGGGTCATCATGAACCTTGCCATCTGGTTCTCCATCCACGCCCTTTTTGGCGAGGTCACGACCTGGCGCGGCCTTGGAACCGAGATCGAGTTGCCCGTCTTCCACACGCTCGATCCAGTGGCACTCGCGCTCACCGCCGCAGCAGTGATCGCAGTGTTTGGCTTCAAGGTCGGCATGATAAAGGTTTTACTTGCATGCGCGCTAATGGGGGCGGCCTTATTCGCCTGAGCGCGCCTCCGCATCTATGTACGTGGTTCTAAACCGGACGGTCCGGTTCCTGAAGGTCTTTGCTGAGAGATGACCGACCGGTTTCCACCCCGGTCCGACCGTCGGCATCAACTGGCGTGGCCAAGCTGGGAAACGTTTTCCGGTCGACGCCTTCGGGGCCGTGAGCGGTCTGTCCGGTTCTAGCGTAGAAGCGGAGGAAGCCGACATTCGGCATCCGACATCGGTCCAGTCGGGGGCGCCGGAGTGGGCAAGCTAGGAAATGATTTCCTGCATACGCCTTCGGGGCCGTTGGCCGACTGTCGGCTTCCGGTCCCGCTCCTTGCTCAAGCGGACTTTAGTTCTCGGTGCCGCGGCATCGAGCTCCGATCACGCCCGTGATAGACTGGAGCAGGCCTTTTCAAATGCCTTTTGGCAATCAAACGCGAGCTGCTCGAAATGCTCTTTCAGACTCCCGTTTTTGGTGCGCGCTTCCTTGATAAGCTGTTGCCGCTGAGCTTCGGCCGCATGTCCCTTTATCTTTGAGCGCAGGAAATGGAGCTGGCGAAGCGGCTCCATCGCTTCGGTAGCGTCCGATGCCGCGAAACCTTGGGCGATCATCAGTTCTTGGATAAGTTTCAGCGATCCCCATTCCTTCTCGTAGGGATGCGACAGATTGTCGAGGCGTGCGCGGATGCCTTTGGATGCGAAGCCCTCAACCAGCATCTGATCGAGAATCAGAATTGCGTTACCCCATTCGTCTGGCGAGGTCGTGATCGGATAGTGCGCTGTTGCCCGCAGATCTTCGCCCCGGGGCTGCCACCATTCCGGCTTCGCCTCATCAAGCTTGCGTACCTCCGCAACCAGCTCGATCAGCGGGTCCGGGATATCTGTCCATTGCCCCTGAATGTCCGTCTGGTAGGCGCGCTTAGATATCGAGGCTTTGGGCCACTCGTTGAACGCCTGCCAATAAAGCTGCTCGTGATAAGGCAGGTCACCCAGATAATGCAGGTATGTGTGAACTTGGCCGGCTTCATTTATGTCGTAGGTTTTAAGGGACCAGCCGGCGCGGGAATAGACCGAGCGATGCTCAAGCCTATATTTCTCGGGATCGGCCTTGTAGCGCTGGAGCACTCCCGGCCGGAAGAATGCCGGTGTGATCTGGAATGGCAGTGGAGATTCCGGCTCGAAGTAACTGGCTAGCGCCGTCGGCGCGCAGGAAATTTCTGCGATTCGTTGGTGCTTCCAGTCATATGCCTTGAAAGTGGCATATTGCTTGTCCTCATCATTCCATCGCCTTCGGTGCTCGCGCACCAGATCAGCGAAGGTCAGGCCGGGGCGACTGATAAGGATTCCGTTCGCGTAGCTAGCGCCGGGTTGTGAGGTCACGTTGTAGAACAGATCGGCCCCGCGCTCACGATATTCGCCAGGTTGTGCCCACATCGTGAACGAGCCCGGAATAAAGCGCGTAAAGTCGAATTTCTGGACCAGCACGGTGTTGGTCACCACCATGTAGCGTGCGAGGTCACGCGCCTTGATCGTCACTAGAATTTCGGACGATTGGCCGGTGTAAGGTTCGACGTCGATGACGCGCAGGACCGGTTCGATATCGCCATGTTCATCCAGTCGGCAGAACGCGCTTTCCTCATCCAGCCAGTAGAGGCCTAGCGCATGGACCAACCGCTGACTCACCTCGGTGCGGGTTTTGCCTTTGTCAACCGCGGAAAAGGAGCGTCGGGCGACAAGACTCTCGGCATCGTCAAGCGCATCGCTGCCGGTGTGATCATGGGGAGGAGCTAGATAGACGCGATCCGGCGCTCCGCCACCCGATACATGGCTGATCGACCAAGTGGAGTCCGGCATGAGCATCGCATGGAGCAGGTCAGCATGGTCGGGCGGAGTGACTTTGGCGCGATCCGCCAAGACCCCATGCACCAGCGTGCATTGCAAGAGTGCGTAGAGAATCGTTTCGTCATTGCGGAGCTGCGATTGAAGGTAATCGACCCCGGCCTCGGCATTTGGCAGCCATTCCTTTGGGTCTGCCGGCGGAATTGAAACGGCCATCAGATTGGCAATATCGATCATTTGAGCCCCGCAATTCCCATCCTTCCGATTTGCTCGTCTGGACGGCTGGATGGGATGGTACAGTAATCCAGCCTGGGCTGGCAGAACAAACGGAAAACGATTAAGCTCGTCGTTCCCGACAACAATGATCCCTGCCGTGGCCCTCCCCGATATCAATTTCTCCCAAATCCGCCCTCACGATGGTAGTCGCCATACCGGATTTGAGGAACTGATCACGCAACTGGCGTCTCTCGAAGAGCGGCCAGCGGGCTCTGCCTTTGTGCGAAAAGGGCGTGGCGGTGACGGTGGAATTGAGTGTTTCGTCAGGCTGAGCAACGGCGACGAGCGCGGATGGCAGGCCAAATATGTATTCGACTGGGATACCAGTCTCGAAGCCCAGCTCGATAAATCGATGGAAGCAGCGCTTGCGAAGCATCCTCGATTGACGGAGCTGACTGTCTGCGTTCCATTTGACCTCCCGGATGGGCGGCCAAATCAGGGAAAAAGCCGAACCCAGAAAAAGAGCGCGCGTCAGAAATGGGAGGCGTGGAAAGCCGGCTGGGAGCAAAAAGCGGCGGACCAACAGCGAGCGTTGACGATTTCCCTCTGGGACAGCGGCGCACTAAGCGGTCGTCTTATCATCGACAGTCCCGCGTATAGCGGTCGCTTGCTTTATTGGTTTGGGGCTACCGCGCTCACCTCGGAGTGGTTCGCAGAGCAATTTGGAAAGGCGCGCGAAGCCTTGGGCTCTCGCTATACGCCCGACACCAACGTCGAATTGCCGATCCGTCAGACTTTCCTGGCATTTGCCCGTGACCCGTCTCTTAATGGAACGGTGCTGGAATGGTCGCTGGGCTTAGGCGACCGAGGCGGTGGTGCGCTCAAGGCCATCGCACACGCCGTTGGTGAGAATGACGAGCCGAAAGAGGTAACCGAGCTGGGCGAGGCGCTATCGTCATTCAGCCAAGCATTAGATATCGAGCCTATCGGTCCCGAAAGCCAGTTCCCGCTAGCTGCTTGGCAGGCGGCGGCGCAGGCATGCTCCTCAGCCTGCTATGATGCGCTAAACTGGGTCTTTACCCTGCCCGTCAGCCGAGCGGAGCATGGCGTCACCAGAGAAGATTGGGCGCGAGAACAACTTTACCGTCTAATAGATGTCGTCCGGAACATTGAGGCGGAGTTAGAATCCGACGATTGGCGGTTAGCAAATACCCATGCCGTATTGCTGCAGGGTAAGGCAGGAACGGGGAAATCGCATCTACTCGCGGACGTTGTGGAACATCAGATCCACGCCAATCGGCCGGCATTGCTAGTGCTGGGTAGCGTGCTGGTTGAAGGTGAACCCTGGAAGCAGATTATGGCGCAGTTGGATATGGCGCCGGATTTGCAAGGCAAGCATTTCCTCGGAAGTTTGGACGCTGCAGGACAAGCGGCGGGCGTGCGCGCTATCATTTGCATTGATGCGATCAACGAACGTCATGGCACGGACATTTGGCCGGACCGATTAGCCACGTTTCTCAAGATGGCCGAGCCTTTCCTGCATGTGGGCATCGTGCTGTCCTGCCGATCGACCTATGTGCAGCACGTCGTGCCGGATTCCTTTGATGACGACCGCCTGGCGCGGGTGACTCATCAGGGTTTCGCCGGGCGCGGCGGTGAAGCCGCCAACGTTTATCTGGCCAAGCGGGGCATCGTCCGCCCCGGCGCGCCCAATCTAGTGCCAGAGTTTCAGAATCCGCTTTTCCTCAAAACCTGCTGCGACTTCCTTCAGAAGGAGGGCCGGAATGAGCTTCCGCGCGGCCTGCGCGGGGTAAGCGCCATTTTTGGCTTCTACAACGAAGCCGTTATCCGCTCTGTCACCCGGCGCATGAAGCTGGATCCTCATCTCGCTCTTGTTTCGACCGCGCTGGCGCGTTTCACTAATATCCTGGTCAATCGCGGCGAAGGATATGCTCCTAAAACGGATGTGATTGCCGCATTCGAGGCTGTTCTTCCTTCCGGCGGCTCTCTTGAAAAGAGCCTGCTCTCTCAATTTGAGAGCGAGGGGGTGCTGGCCATCGAACTCATCCGGGAGGACGACGACAAGATCGTGCCGATGGTCCGCTTCACCTTTGAGCGGTACAGCGATCATGCCATCGCGGCGCGCCTGCTAGGGGAGTATTTGAATACCGAAGACGTAAAGGCCTCGTTTGCTGACGGCACCGTGCTGGCAGGATTGGTTTTCGGCGAAGAATATTACCGCGTCGCCGGCATAATCGAAGCGATTGCAATCCAGTTGCCTGAACGCTGCGGCGTGGAGATCGTGGATCTCAGGCCGGAAATTAATTGGGCGATACGGCAGGCATTTCTCGACAGCTTGCTGTGGCGCGAACAGCGGTTTTTTACTGATCGAACTTTTGAGTGCCTCCGGCATTTCGAAAATGACAATGGCATTCGCGACCTACTCATCTCGGTCGCCACCGAGCCCGACAACAAATTCAACGCGCTCTACATGCATGAACGCCTCTCCGCGCGTTCCATGCCCGAGCGGGACGCCAACTGGTCGGTGTTTCTGAATGATCGCGGCAGCGAGGATGATCCGGTTGAGGTCGTGATCAGCTGGGCCATGCAGAATGGTATGGGCACAATTGACGATGATCGTGCCCAGCTAGCCGCGATCACCCTCTCCTGGTTCCTGACCACTTCGCACCGCGCCGTTCGCGATAAGGCAACCAAAGCGCTGGCATCGCTCCTTGCCACGCGTCTGACCCTTGCCGCATCCACGCTTCGCCTTTTCGCGGAGGCGAATGACCTCTATCTCAGGGAGCGGCTATTTGCCGCCGCCTATGGTGCGGCATTGCAGGGCAAGACCGCCGATGGCCTGTCCGAACTGGCGGCCACGACCTATGCGCTTATATTTGCGGCCGACGACCCACCTCTCAACGAGCTACTTCGAGACCATGCGCGCGGCATCATCGCCTATGCCGAGTTCCGCGAGCAACTGCCGCCCAGCATCGATCTGGCGAAGGTGCACCCACCATATAAGAGCCCATGGCCGATCGAATACGTGTCGAAAGCCAAAATCGAGAGTTACAAGCAGAACTACAACGGAGCTTACCATGGCGACGCCATCGTCAGTTCGGCGGTCAATGACGGCGATTTCGCGCGCTATGTGATTGACCATACGATCGACAAATGGGCGCCGGTATCGATCGATGCAGAGAATTGCCCAAGCGCCCACAGCCTGGCTCGCGACTGGCTCGGCCGGTTTATTTTGCAGGCCAGTGCCGAGCAGCTTACGGCGTTTGAAGCCGTAGCGGAGGCCGCTAAAGCTTGCGGCGGCGATCTTCGCTTTAAGGAAACGCCTGAACGCGCCGCGCTTAAAGCGGCCGAGAAGGCGTTTCAAGCGACGTTAGCGCCCCAGGAATGGGAAGAATACCGGGTAAAGGCGCAAACGTTCGTTCGGCATTCCCTGTCTTCGGAACAGCCGCACGACTATTCAGCCCGCTTCAATCGAGGCTGGGGTCGGCGCTGGATTTGCATGCGCGCGCATGAACTCGGCTGGACTCAGGAGCGGTTCTCGAAGCTGGAACGCGGTTACAGTGGCGATCGTCACGATCATCGCGTGGAGCGGATCGGGAAAAAATACCAATGGCTGGCGCTTCGCGAGCTGGTCGCGCGAATGGCGGACAATCTGCTATTCATGGGTCAGGGCTATGGTGACGAACACCGTCCCTATGAAGGAGCGCGCGATGTGGGGCTGCGAGATATGGACCCGTCGCTGTTGGTCACGAAAACGCATTATGACGGTTGGAAGCAATGGGACCGGACCTGGTGGGTTCCGGTCCAGCCCCGGCTGCGACAGGTTGAGCCGCTAGAGCGCCTAGCCTGGCTGGATAGTGACAGTGACATCCTTAACGATGCTTCGCTTATCGATCTGATCGACCCGAAAACCAAACGCCGTTGGTTGCCTTTGCATAGCTTTGCGTCTTGGCGACAATCTGGCCTCGACGGCGATAACAAATCCATGCAGCGCGAGACTTGGTATCGCGTCACCTGCATTGTCCTCGTCAAAGGGGATGCGGCCAAAGCCAAAGAGGACCTTAGCAGCCAGATCCTCGTTGATCCGCACGCCCTGCCCGAATTCCATCTCGATGGCTCCTACTTTCTCGGCGAATATCCGTGGCATCCGACGCTGCAAGATCAGGATGACTGGGTAGAGGGTGATGGATGGAACAGCTTGTCTGTATCGCTTCGCCCGACCACCTCACATTACCTTTCCGAGCGGGGCGGTTACGACTATTCGGTTGATGAGACGGTCCGGATCGAGTTGCCTGCGCCCTGGCTCGCCAAGGCGATGGGGTTGCGGTTGCAGGATGGCCAAAAGCCAACCTTCGTGGATACGGATGGTGAAGTTCGCTTTTTCGATCCTTCAGTAATCGAGCCAGGATACCAAGCAGCGCTGGTCGACCGTGGCGCTTTTCTCGAGATGCTTGACCGAGAAGGGTTGGCTGCCATCTGGGTCGTTGCGGGTGAGAAAGGCGTTTTCGGCGGCAAAGACGCCCACCGTGGATTCGGCGGTCGGGTCTTGCACACAGGCGTCTACACGCTGGAAACCGAAGGCTTTGTTCGATCCATGCATTTTGATCGGGAGAAACCGAGCGCGGAGCAGCTGGAGGGATTGCTCGGAGTCGCCCCAACCGAGGAGCTCCTGTCGCGGTACGCAAGGGGGTGATGGCGGTCTGGCACCCGATGAACCTCTACACCCCGGGTGTTAGGGGATGTCACGTTGCCACATGAACGAATGACGGCTTTCGGGACCGCTAGCCGCTGGTTGGAATGGCGGCAATGGGGGCGCAAAGCTGCCGTCACGAAATGGGTGAGAAGCAGACACTTCAAACGATATGAGCTTTGCCTCCCGATCGCGTTGAGGCATTGCTATCCCACCACACCACAGCCTTGCGATTAGCTTATGCGCGTCAACAGAAAACGTCGGTCTCGACCATCCCTTTCGAAGGTGTGGCAGGCACTGAAGATGGGTCGTCTGGCAGGGCCATATCCTCGAAAGAAGGCGCAGGAGCTCAGAATCGTCAATCTGCCATCGAGGTATCAGTACTTTTTGCTTCGTTTCATTAGCAAACAGTCACCGAAATACG
>NZ_LR701449.1 GCF_902498825.1 Rhizobium sp. EC-SD404 | reverse complement strand
CGAGCGTGACTGGCAATGCAAAGGCTGCAAAGATCGCAAAGTTGCCGCTTCGATCGTTCCGGAATTGCTTGAGCATTGCTGTTCCCCCATAAATAAGAAACAGCACTCTGGCGCTTAAATTCTGTGCGATCGCTTAACTTCAGGAGCCGTTATCTGCTGAAATTACATGTGGTAAAGTTTTCGTGAGCAAATTAGAGCCAGCTTACTCAATTCTGTTCGCCTAGGTCGTGCAACGGCACTGGACTTTAGCCCGGTCGTTGAGCGCGCTTCGCTCCGATCAAATAGCGCAGAGAAATGCGAGCGGTCGTGCGCTCCTTGGTCTCTCAAATGAGACGCCGGCTTCGCTCCATGAAATTGACACGACGATTGCTTGTAATGGTCGTGGAAGCCCGGGAAGCAACGGGTAGCGAGGACGCGCGGTGAGCGATCCGCCGTCTTAGCGTTATGCAGCCAGTTCAGCCGGATTTTTCGTCAACAGGCGAGCCAAGTTGAGGAAGCAGACCATTCCCGACGGCAACGGGATGATGCCTTCCGCATAGCTTGCATGGAACTCGGCGGACACGAGAGGTATCGGTTGGATGTCGCCCGGACTGACCGACAAAATGTCCGACACACGTTCAACGACCAGCCCGACAACCTTCCCATAGACTTCTGCGACGACAATGGCACTGCGCTCTGTGGGTTGGGCGGCAGGCATCCCAAGACGGGCCGCCAGATCGATGATCGGGATCACTGAGCCGCGCAAATTCATGACACCCAGCACATCGCGGGGAGCGTGAGGCAGGGGTGTGCAAGGCGCCCACCCCCTGATCTCCCTTATCGCGAGCGTTTCCACACAGAACTGCTGGTTGCCCAGATAGAACGCGATGATTTCCAAAGACGTGTTGGAGCTGTTGATCGAGCCGGACATCAGAACTCCTCCCAGCTCTCATGCGACTGAGCGACCGCAGCGGCGGTGGATCCACCACCGAATGCGCTCGCGAGTTTCCGGCCGAGCTTCCGGGCGGGTGAGTCCACAGACCTCGCGCGGTCAGTTGCGACAACAGGCCCCTTTGTCACCGGCTTGGATTGGCTCGTGTAGCCGTCGACGATCTTGAACTGCGTCATCAACTCATTGAGCGCGACTGCCTCTTGAGCCAGGCTATGGCTGGCGGCGGTCGACTGCTCGACCATAGCCGCGTTCTGCTGTGTGCCTTGGTCGATGCTATTTACGGCTGTGTTGATCTCCTTCAAGCCGAGTGATTGTTCCCGCGCGCTCTCGGCAATCGCCGAGACATGCGTGTTGATCTCCTGGACCTCCAGCACGATCGTCGAAAGTGCCTGCCCCGTCTCGCCGACCAACGCCACACCCGATTTGACCTGCTGACCGGAGGCGTTGATCAGAACCTTGATCTCGGTTGCCGCACGAGCCGAGCGTTGGGCGAGTTCACGCACCTCCTGAGCCACAACTGCAAAGCCTCGACCGGCATCGCCAGCTCTTGCAGCTTCGACGCCAGCGTTGAGTGCCAGTAGGTTGGTCTGGAATGCGATGTCGTCGATCAAACCGATGATGTTAGAGATTTCGATTGAGGACTTCTCAATCTCACTCATCGCGATGATCGCCTGGTTGACGACATGGCCGGATCTCTCAGCTTCGACGCGCGTTTTGGCGACGAGCTGGCTGGCTTCTTCAGCGCGCTTGGTGCTGTCGGCAACCGTAGTGGTGATCTCTTCAAGCGCGGCAGCGGTTTCCTCGACCGAAGCTGCCTGCTGTTCCGTGCGACGCGACAAGTCGTCTGCTGCGACCCGGATTTCTTCCGAGCCAGAATGGATCGCGCGGGCGTTCTCCGTAACCGATACCATTGCTGAATTGAGCTTGCTGACAGCGTTGTTGAAGTCGGCGCGCAGCTTATCCATTTCACCAGCAAAGGGTCGATCCAACTGATAGCCGAGGTCCCCGTCGGCGAGCTTGCCAAGTCCGTCGGCGAGAGCGTCAACTACCGCCTGGATTTCTGCAGCTTCTTTGGCTTTGAGGCGTTCGCGTTCCAGCCGCTCGGACTCGCTCATCCCGCGGGCTTCGATCGCCTCATCTTCAAGACGGACTTTCTCGATGGCAGCCTGCCGGAAAGCCTCAACAGCGTCAGCCATCTTGCCGATCTCATCGCCGCGGCTGAGCCCAGGCACCCATGCTTCACGATCACCTTCCGCCAGAGACTGCATGCGCGCATTTAACGCCGCGATGGGACGCGTGATGCCCAGCGTGGAGACGATCAAGGACACGATCGCCATCGCCACTGAAAGCGCAATGAGGGCCCCAAGAGTGATCAGCGTCAGCCAATCACTAGTCGATTTCAGTGCGGTGCTCTGCCCCTGAATAGTGTCGGACATGCCCTCGCTCCAGACGCGAAGATCGGTCGTCAGTCCATCGATGAGAAGGTCGGTCTCGATCATGGCGGAGCGGGCCGCTTCATTATCGCCGGAAGCATCGAGATCGATGGCGTAGCCCGTGCCTTCTACAATCTGCGTTGCACGATCGTGGAGCGACGAAAGCACTGTCGCTTCCGCCGGCATCAATTCGATGGCTCTCGAAAGACGTTCCACCATCTGCTCGGTGTTGCCTTCGTAACTTTCCAGAGCAACTGCATGCGCTGGTGATCCGGGTTCACTGTCGAGTGCCTGATAGGAGCGGTAGGCGACAGATTGTAGATTCCGCGTCGCACGGGAAACCATCGATGTGGCTTCAATGTCAGACTCGATGAACTCCAGAAAGGTAGCGCTCGATGAATTGGCTTTGTAAGCCATGAAGGCGGCGCCGCCCACAGAGGTCACGGCAAGCGCGACAACGAGCGTCAGTATTTTCGCTCTAACCGAAGCGTGCGACAAGAATTTCATGAGAGGTTCCCAACCTGCAGTGGGGCAGAAGCTGTCAAAGGCTCATCTTCGATGAGCAACGCTCAGCGGGTGGATGCGTACGACTAAGTTCAGATCTGCCGGAAGATGGTCATCGCGGTCATTGGCGCTCATGGCCTCAAGAGTGATCTCGCCCGCAGAAGCGATTACCGTCGTGCACAATTTCAATTTGGTTAAAATGATTTGCCAGTTGTTGCAGTACTTCAAAGTCGTTGTCGCAGCACAGCATGATGGAAAGCGGAACCACCTCCGGCGGTCAACTCTCCATCAAGCCACCCGATCATATCCACACAATTCAACTTTGCGGTCAGCTGATTGGATAGCCCCGCGTTTCGCGGACTACCCCATCCAGATACCTGCGACCCGAAGCGCAAGTATGTCAGGAACGGGATGCTGTCACCGTGGAGTTAGAACGGCGACAGGAAATGTAACGTGAGGGCGTTAACCGCCACGCTCGGTTGCTCAACTTGCAGTCGATCGTGGCCACAAGCACACAGGCTTTTCTGCTTCAAAAAAATGCTGCGGAACCTGAGCGACTACAAGCCGTTCCAGATGCAAGGGACTGCCGGAGAGTTTCAATATGTACACCCAAAAAGAAGAAGCGGCCGTAGCGTGCCGCATGAAACCTGTGTTCCTGCTGGTCGCTTCAAGCAAGATCATGGTGTTGACTTTGCTGTCAGCCAGCCTGTTCGGGTTTGTAGATTTAGGTGTAGAAGATCGCACCGGGATTGTCGTTCACGCTGAGATCGCGGCAGCGCAATAGGGACCACGGCTTATCTCGCTCGATCAATCGCAGAGTGATCGTCTACTCGCCTAAATAAAGTCGTTAGCCGGGATGGCTGCTCAATTCGGGTTCAGGCGGTAACTGGCTTGACTTCTTCAACTGGAATATCCAGCTTGTGAGAATGGATCAGCTAAAACGCCATTTGTTGCGACATTTTCGGGTGTTCCCCATCGCGGGCATCTGACCCCCGGCTAGTTGGCGCTCGCCCTAGCTGTGGGGCGAAATTGGCAGGCTTAAGGGCCGCCCGAGACCGCAGATGCGGCAACCAATCCATAATTTCATGAAGCTGGTGTCGGCAACATTTGTTGTCGCACGTATCCTTGAGGACGGGGACGTTTGTGTCTCACCATACCAACCGGAAGCCCGCGATCACCGTCACGCGTCAAGACCATGATCGACTATCTCGTCTTGTCGATCGCTGCACAAATGTTGAAGTGGCATCATTTTTGGCCGCGGAACTCGATCGAGCGCGGATCGTCGATCAGCCTCGTCGATCCCGGGGGTTCGTCAGGATGGGCTCCTCTGTGCGCTTTTCGAGCGATCTCGGAGAGGAGCGCGTCGTAACGCTGGTCTTTCCAGGTAATGCCGACATCGCTGAGGGAAAGGTTTCCATCCTGTCCCCCATCGGGGCTGCCCTCGTTGGCCTTACCGTGGGACAGTCCATCCATTGGACAGGCCCTGACGGCCGGGTGCATCGCTTGACCGTGACAGCCGTGGAACCCGCGCAAGCAGAAGATCCGGCAATCCCAACCGCTCCCGTGACGACGTCATGAAGCGCAACGGTTCTATAAACAGACTCTCGCTTTGTGGTGGGTGTCTCATCGCAGGATCGTAGCCCCTGTGTCGCGAGGCGACCAGGGGATGATCCTTCAACGTTCCTATCATTCAGACGCTCCCGACGGAGCGCAATGGAGACGTGCGATGTCCAAAGACAGCTGCATTCTTACCACCAAGGATTTCACCATTCTCGAAGTCATGCGCGATCGATGCCTCGATCCAGGGGCACCGCTGGCCCGCGTCCTCGATCAAAAGCTCCAAAATGCCGTCGTGGTTTTCCGGGATGATGTACCGGCAGAGGTCGCGACGCTGAGCAGCCGCATCACATACAGAGTCGATGACAATGACACCGATACCCGCCAGCTCAGCGCTGAACGCATGGGTCCAGCCGTGGGCATGTTTCTCCCGATCTCCACGCTGCGCGGCCTCAGCCTTCTTGGGCTGACAGAAGGTCAGACATTTAAACTGACAATGGGCGATCAGACCTTTGAAAGCATTAAGCTGGAAAGGGTGCACTATCAGCCAGAAGCCGCTCGACGCGCGAAACTCGTCCCTCAAATACCTGCCGCAACTTCATTTAAGAGGCCGATGCTGAAGGTCATTCAAGGATCAACGCAAAAGTCGTCGACCCCGTCAGTTCCAGGGCTGTCGACCAAATGGGGCGACCAATAAGAGAGGCGACCCCTCGGTGCTACATGTTGATCCGGCCCCGAAGCGACCGCTGGGCCGGATCAGACTATGATTTGATCATCACTGCCCAAGTCGCGAACTCGGCGGTTCATGCAGGGGCGATTTGTCAGGCTTAGTCACTCATGCCGGGATCGGCATGAGTTTGTCCATGTTGTCGTCGATGACCGTTCTCGTCATCATTCGGAGAATCGTCATGCGGGCCAACTTTCGCAAGGTGAGCATCTCGTGCTCGGACATACCTGCGCGTGGCACGCGGTCCAGAATGCAAAGCGTACCGATTGGCTGACCATGTAAACCGATCAGGGGAGCCCCTGCATAAAACCGGATGAAGGGTGCTCCGGTTACTAACGGATTGGCCGAGAAACGGGGATCACGGCTGGCGTCAGGAATGACGAGGACGTCTCGCTGGACGATGGCATGGGCACAGAATGAGATATCCCTGCTGGTCTCGCACACATCCAGCCCCACACGAGCCTTGAAAATTTGATGGTCGCGGCCGACGATCGACACCAAAGCTATCGGAACGTGGAACAGGTGCGCAGCCAGATCGACGATGATGTCAAAGGACTGATCGGGTGGCGTGTTGAGCACCGCCATGGTCGCCAGAGCTTTGAGGCGGGCATCTTCGTCACGCGGTAAGGGATACGGTTTAAAAGTGCTCATCAATTGCGATCCTGTTCAGTACAGGACTATCGCGGATCGGTAACAAAATCCTTGACGCGAAGCCGATAGGCGGCTCGGGTTGCACAAAGAAGCCATGGCACTGATGGGTTAGTGCCTACCTCGCAAGCCGTTTATACACGTGTTCAAAGTTAGCCAATCATTGCGAAGGGCGAACGACCGCGCCCTGTCATGGAGTTTGGAGCGGCATGCCGGCGGTGATCGCTGAAAGAGAGCCTTCAGCTGTTAAATCAGGCTTCGTCGTTTCCCACCAATATTTCTTTTATTATCCAAATCAAATCTTCCGAATGAGCAGCTAACAAATGTTTTTGATCGGTTTCATGCTTCCCTCGAAGAATAAATGTGAATTTATGGTAGAGCCCTACGTTCCTAGTTCAACAGTCCGATACTCTTTACAGGCATGGGTAGACCGGGAAATCTCGACGGACGAGGCAGTGCGCTTGACTGATTCCGGGAGTTTTATTGAACTGTACAATTTGGCCGTGTCATACGATGTCGACCTCGTAAAAATCCAGCGCGTTGCTGGGGAAACCGACGAAGAGTTCGTGGCGAGATTTCTGCAATTTCACGAAGAACTCGCCCACATACTAACAGCAACCGCCAAATCGGATTAAATACAGACAGTTTACATTGCGCGCCATACTGCAGAGTTGTCTGCTTGTTTTACCGCACAAGACGGCGATCGACGATTTCGGCGCCGGCCATGCCGGCCTCGCTCTTCTTTCCCAGTTCCAGCCCGATATCGTGAAACTGGACATGGAACTGATCCGCGATATCGACACCAACCCGGTGAAGCGCACGATCATCAGCCACACCCTAGCGATGTTGGAAGATCTCGGTATCGTTCCTCTATGCGAAGGCGTGGAGACGGTCGGCGAATTAAAGGTCTTACGCGATCTCGGCGTTCGACTGGTGCAGGGCTACCTTCTGGCCAAGCCCTCCTTTGAAACCTTAGCCACGCCCATCTCCATCGACAACTCTGCGTTTGCGATGGTTTCCTAGCATCAAATGCGCGGACGGCCTCAATGCGAACCGCTCTCGAATGCTAGGGTCGCTTGATGCAGCGAGGTCGGTGAGCTGCTGGGGAGTTACACAACATGGCGTACGGTGCAGTCGAACAAGTGCTTATAGGGAACGCTCAGCAATGCGGACCAGTTGTTGTCCTAGGCGAAGGCCAACGGTCGGCAGCGCGTCGCATCCAAAGACTTTGAGCGATAAAGCTGTGAGACCTCCCATCCAATTCATAGAGTCGAGAAGACTCTTGAACGAGACGACTTGGTCGTAAAAGAAGCCTGTGCCGACCGAGCCGACAGAGACCCGCTCTCTATCCTTAACCCCGGCACCTTCAGGCCGCTGAGACGATCACGCAAGGTAGCCCCGAAGCAACCGCTCTGGTGGTCGAGGGTATCATCACCGGCATCGGGTTCATCGGAGCCAGCGCAGTCTTGGTCGTCGAGTCGTCGGTGAGGGAACAGCTACAGCTGCCAGCTGGAGTGGACCCCGTTTCACCGGACAGTCGGCGGTTGGGTTTAGGCACTAAGACGCAGGAACTCGCGTGGTGAGCGGAACCTGAGCCCGGAGTGCGGGTGGACCTCACAGTAGTCGTCGATCCAGTCGGGCAGCAAGGCCAGGATGGTATCTGCGTCTGGGAGGATGGCGGTCGAGGCGTAGTCTCTTTTCAGTGTTTTGACAAAGGCCTCGGACATGCCGTTACTCTGCGGGCTTCGAACCGGTGTGAAGAGCAGATTGATGCCGAGGGCAGCGGCGACCTGCGCGGTCTGCTTGGCATTATAGGAGCTGCCATTGTCCGAGAGCCATTCCAGTCCGTGCGGGACCTTAAGAGTCTTGAAGCGGCGTTCGACCCCCGCGATCATCAAGTCACAGACCATTTCACCAGACATGCCGGCATTGGCCACGGCTGACCAGGTGATGATCTCCCGGTCGCAGGCATCGATGACGAACACAATGCGGACCACCTCGCCATTGCGGGCACGGATCTCCAGATGATCTGAGCACCAGCGGATGTTGGAGCTCAGCGCAACGACGACGCCGTCGTGGGTGCGGGTAGGCCGCAGAGCCGTATGCTTTTGGAGTGTCAGCCCGTTTTGCTGCATGACCCTGAGCACGCGGTTGGCGTTGACCGTGGGCAGGCCATCCCGTCGCCTCTGCCGGTTCAGCAATGCCGTCACCCGGCGATATCCATAGGTTGGCCGCTGGTCGATGATCGGCCGCAGCTCCGCCAGGAGAACGATGTCGTCGGGCTTGCGATAAGACCGCGTGGCTTGGACGGTTTGTTGGTGCGTTCGATCAGATTCGACCGGGAGACGCCGAGGGTTCTGGCGATCGCGCTCATTGGGAACCGTCCTCTGGATCGCTCCACGACAGCAACGGCGGCGTCCGTTTTTTTGGGCGAGCGAGTTCAAGGGCTTCCTTGAGGATCTCGGCTTCCATGGTGTTCTTGCCCAGCATGCGCTCAAGTTCGCGCACCCGCTTCTCCAACTCGCGGACCTGGGAAGCGCCGACAACGTCTTCATCCGCGTGAACGGCGGCATGACCACCTTCGAGCATGCGACGCTTCCAGGCGAAGAGCTGGGAGGGGGAAATGCCGGCACGACGTGCCACGTAGGAAACACTCATTCCCGGCTGCATGGCTTCCTCCACCAGCCGAACCTTCTCGGCCACTGACCAGCGCCGGCGGCGCTGCACGGAGGTGATCACTTCGATCCGCTGAAACGGCTCATCAGAACTCTTGGCCATAGTCGTACTCATAGGCAAATGCCTATGCCTCATCGGCTATGCCGACTATCCGGTCAAAATGGGGCGCGCTCCACCAGCATGTGGGCCACTGGGGCAATCGGAGTTGCGGTCGGCCTCGGCACCTATGACATCGCACTTGTCATTTCGATCGTGACATTTCTTGCGCTTCGCGCGCTAACTTCGCTGAAGCCGACTCCCAAAACTGACTAAAGCAAGGCATCCTCGCCGCCATGTGTAACCTCTACTAACTCACGAAGGGCCAGTCGGCGATCATCGAGCTCGCCCGTGCCATGCGCGACCAGACGGGCAATCTGCCGCCCACGCCCGGCATCTTTCCCGGACTGCCCGGCGCCCATCGTTCGCAACAGAGCTAAGGGCTTGCGTGACCTAGTCTTGGCCCGATAGGGCATGCCGTCGCCGCGGTTTGTGCTGAAGGGCAAGAAGGTCGACAGCGGTGTGACAAACATCCCCAATGTGAAAAGTCCGCACTGGGGCCGCTGGCTTGGTCTCGCGAACCGATGCCTCGTGCCGTTCACCAGCTTCTCGGAATAGCAACGTTTGACGGTAAGAAGGTGCCATTTTGGGTGGCGGCCGACGAAAGCCGGCCGCTTAGCATGGTCGCCAGGATCTGGACCAACTGGACGAGCGCCGGAAAGGTCAAGGAAGGCGAGAGCAACGCCGATCTTTATGGCTTCCTCACATGCGAGCCGAATGCCGTCGTCGGATCTGTGCACCCGAAAGCCATGCCAGTCATCCTCAAGACGGCCGAAGAAGCGGACATTTGGATGCGGGCCGAGTGGATCGAGGCGGCTGAGCCACAGCGGCCGCTGCAAAATGATGCAGTGCGGATCGTAGCCATGGGCGAGCGAAAGGATCACGCAGCCTGAGGCAGGTACGGATCACATCCGCTCCCGGACGTCGACATAAGTCTGAAGGCTCGAGCACGCCTCCCGAAGCGCCTGTGACACGTTCGCCACAACGCCAAAATATTCGAGAAACACGTCTCGAATTTGGAGATCAGGTAGCCAATTCGAGACATTATTGCAGCCATCAGATTCGAGCGATCCCCTCCCCCAATCGGGTCGCCTATGGAGAGAAAATGAAGCACATCATCGCAGTTGCACTCGCCTCGACCGTCATGTCCGCGTCGGCTTTCGCCGCCGATGCCGTCGTCTATAACGAACCCGCTCCGATCAGCGCTCCGATAGTCGCTCCCGGCTTCGACTGGACCGGCCCTTACATCGGTATCCAGGCTGGCTACGCCTGGGCGGAACTGGACACGGGCCCGGCAACGATCGACGCTGATGGCGTTCTCGGTGGTGTGCATGCTGGTTACAACTACGACCTCGGGGGCTTCGTCGTCGGGGCGGAAGTCGACTACGACTTCGCCAACATCGAAATCGACGGCGGCATCGGTGAAGTCGACGGCGTTGCACGTGGCAAGCTGCGCGCCGGTGTCGATCTCGGCCGTGTGATGGTTTACGGAACCGGTGGCGTTGCCTATGCGACGGCCGACACGGTTCTCGGCGACCTGAGCGACTTCGGCTGGGCTGCCGGCGCAGGTGTGGATTTCGCAGCGACCGACAGCATCATCGTCGGCGCCGAGTACCTCTACCACGACTTCTCGGACTTCGATAACACCGGCCTCGACGTCACGGTTCACACACTGAAGGCCAAGGTGTCCTTCAAGTTCTGATAGATTCTCAGCGAGAGTGCTTCAAAAAGGGGCGAGCGAAAGCTCGCCCCTTTTTGCATGTTGAAGGCTGGGTGTGGAGCCGATGAGGGGCGAAGCCTTCATGATTTCTGTAGCGATCTGTAGCGATCCTTCGGCGCTCAGGCGGCTGCCAGTTCTCCCTCAATCCAGACGATCGTTCACATGGTCGATCTTATCGACGAGCCGTTGGAGCTATCGCTGCATCCGGCGCGATTATGTATCCTTCCGAAACTCGATCTCCGGCTCTCCCGGATGCATCCACATCGTCTGAATGCTTGGGGAGCCTAGCTGGCCATCAGCACTGTCGGTTGATCTGGCACAGATGCCGAACGTGAGCATGGCCCCCGCCGATAGCCGAACGAATTGGTCTATCGCCCCAGCAACAGTCTGTTAGTATTTTTGTCGGTCGGCGAACATCTCATTCACAATACATCGACCGACCAGCCGCGCGTCAAACTCGCGCCGCCGCCAAGCCTGGAACAATGAAGCCTAGACCGTCGCGACAGCGAGCGGGACAACTTCCGTTATCAAAGGCGATCCCCAATGGCCCAAATTCGAACACCCGAAAACCAGCGAAACTTCATGGGCGGTATCCTTATCCTTGGTGCCGTGGTCTTCGGATACTTCTGGTATGCAACCGCCCCTATGGACGCGATCGCCCCTATCCAGGGTGAAACGCAGACGCAGTGAACGGCCGGACGAAGGACGTGAAACTGGCGTGCGTCCTTGTTTTCATAGCCGCGATCATCTCGACTGCTGCGCTGGCTCATCATGCCGTCGCTTTAAAGATCAACATGAGGGCGGCCGTCTACCGCCTTCCTAACTTCCCGGTCAGAGGATTGGATATGGCCACGCCTATGCGTACAGGCAGAGTTGAGGACGACATCGCAACGATCAATGCTATATGGGAGTGGATGGGACCGACATTAGAGGTCCGCCGTCAGAGCGACCGTTCGACCAGCAAGCGCGGACACGGCGTTATTCGCAACTTCGATCTCGCTTCAGTCTTCACGGAAGGGCGGAAGATGGAGCATTTTTCGTCGGTCGCAGATCTCGCCCAGGTCTGGGAAGTCGTTCGCCACCGACGGCGCTAATGGACATTCCGTCAACCCCGATTTTTTGAGGCTTTTCGCGTAGCTTCGTCGAGCCGGGCCATGAGCTCGAGCATGCTGTCAGGTGTATCGTGGTCGAGATGGAACTGAGGCAGGGCCGCATTGGCGCGCCTCACGGTGTCATCTCGACATAATCTCAGGATCGCTCGCGCGACGCCGTCTTCCGATTTGGATGTCATTGTGATGTCCCTTCACAGGGCAGAGATGCGCCAACATCTCATACGTTCCGGAGAAACTGGGCGAGCACCGGATTCCTTTGGCTACGGCCCCTGCAAACTGGTTGCCAACTACTCCAGGACGTTGTTGCCGACCCACATCAGAAAGCCACCAAGCAGCGTCCAAGCCACGATGATGGTCGCAACGACGCCCTTTGATCGCTCTCGCACCTTGCCGAAATCCCGTGCGAGGGGCTCAATCTAGGTGATCACTCGCTCCGCCCTTCCGACACGGCCGTCGATGTGATTGAGCGTGCTTTCGACGTTCTCCAGCTTCTCGTAGACCCGCTTTCGGCTCTCGGCCGAGGTCCGCTCATGTTCCCGCTGGGTCTCGATGAAGGCATCAAGCTTGCCCTCCAGCCGCCCAAGGGATCGTTGTACGTCACTTTCAGCCATCAGCTCGTCCTAGTCTTGCGTGGTGGAGAGAGCCGCACGGCGACCCGCACTTGCATTAGTGTGGCGATCGCAGGCCGAGCGATTATAGACGCCGCTCGCACAACCTCTCGCGACGGTGTCGTCGATGCGCTCCTGGTCCGCCAAGGTTAGACCTTGAGCGCCGGGCAACCCGGTCCCGATCGCCTACTCAGGCCGGCGACATCGGCCGGTGGCGAAGTCGTACACCCCGCCAGCGTCAACGCACTCGCGACGAGTAAGCCCCGCGAGATCGGCATTGTTGATCGCTTCATTGTTCTGCTTTTCCACGGCGCGGCGAGAGTCGTCGGCTCCGTCCTGCCGGATCCATGTGACGAGAAGGCCGAGCGCGAAGACCGCCACGGCTGCGATGATGATGCGGGACAAAGCGAGCATCACACTTCCACGGTCCGGCCGATCAGGCCGTTGAAGCGGCGCTGCAACACGTCACGGTACCGCCACGCGAAGTAGACCAGCACGATTGCCGCCACACCGCCGGCAACCCATAGCCACGGCGATTCGGCGGCCCAAGCCACCGCGCTTGAGCTGGCCACAGCGCTGCCGCCCTTCTGGACGACGTCCTTCACCGCGGCGATGTCGCGGCGAAGCTGTGCCAGCGTTGCAGGCCCGAGGATGCCGTCATTGACGAGGTGCGGATGCATCGTCTTGTATCGACGAATGGCTAAGAGTGTCTTCGGACCCATCCTGCCATCGGCGTCGCGAGGATCGACACCGAGTTCCTTCAGCGCGTCCTGCGCTTCCTTGACCACGGGATCAGGCGCGGAAGGCGGCGTGCTGGTCGCGACACGCGGCTCGCCTTCCTTCACGCCGGTATAGATGCCGTGCTCGAGAAGCTTTGCCTCTTCCTGTCGGCGCCGCACCAGCCCAGGCAGTTCGCGACCGGCCGCGGTGTTGTAGTTGCTGCCAAGGATCCGGGCCGCTTCCGCGATGGCCCCTGCCCGCTAGGCATCCGCCCAGCGCCAGTTCATGGCACCACCGCCGAGATTGTAGACGGCCAGTATCGCGTCATCGAACTGGTGCTGCTTTATAATGCCCTTCGGCATTTTGGCGATCGCCATCGGGTCGTATTCCGATCGAGCATGGCGGTGAAAATCTGGTCGGCCTGCGCCCTCGTCAGCTTCGTCTGGCCGGGGACGATCTTGCCTTCCGGCATACAGAGGCCTTTCAGGTAGGCCGTTGCGACTTTCGATCGGTTCTTGCCTCGATCCCGATTGTCGTCACGCCGATCGGGTCGAGATACCCGGTCAGCACTTCGCCTTCGTGGGCACGCAGAAATGCGCGGCCGCGTGATGTCTCCAGATTAGTTTTTGCGAAAAAGTGATTGAACCTTTCGACGGGCTCAGCCGTAGTTGCCTCAATCCTTCGAAGGGACGAAGCGCCGTCGTCGCACCATGAGCCCCCCAGCCCGCGGCGACGGCGCGAGGCCTTCTGAATGCGATGTAGCGAGTTCTGCCATGACGATAGGGCGCGGCATCGGAAATCTCACTGATGAATGAGGGCGGTTGCCTGGTTGGCATTGGCACCGCAGCATGTGAAGGCAACCGAATGCCGCGGTATTATTTCGATGTCGTCGACGGGACCCAACTTGATCGAGATGATCAGGGCATCGATTACAGGGATATTGCGGAGGCGCGCATCGCTGCTATGGATGGCTTGGGCGACATAACCCGCGAAATCCTTCCCGACGGTTCACGGCGAAGCGTCGTCGTTAAGGTCCGCGATGAAGCTGGCAATTATGTTTACGCCTGCAAGATCGATTTCCGTGGCGCAGAATGCAAAGACCTCACTTCTTCATCAGACACTGATGACGGTTGATCCATACAGGCATTGTTGGCCGGATAACTCCAGACCGGCGACGGCTGAGCCAAGTTCTTGGCGCCAGGCCCTGAAAACACCGACGTCGGCCAATGCTCCAGTGGTTGCATGAGCACCAGTCGGTGCTACTTTCCGCCCCCTGATGCGGGGAATTGACGATGGATCGAGAGAGCGGTGTCCGAGCCATTCTTCGGGAGATGGCCGATCGTCTGCACGCACCGCTTTCTTATGATCACCTGATGAAGGCACATCGGAGCCTGATGGAGCGGTCGGCACAGCAGATGGCCGTTGAGTGACGCCGCGCCGCAGCCCTTCCTGGAAAAGAGCCACCGCCGCAAGATTGGGTCGCCTTTCTGATCATGGCTTCGCGCAGCCTGAGCGACGCGGAACTCAACGCCGATCTGGTGAAGTTCAAGCAGCTTCTGGGGACGCATTACGGGCCATTCAACGAGCGGAACATCAATCCGATAGCCAGACCAATATTCCCAGCCTTGGCCAGTTGCGAGCGCGTATCAAGGGGAACGACAACTCGCCTCAGGGCTGATCAGCTGTGGCTGGATTTCGCAGTTCGCTCGACTGCAAATGAGATACAACGGCGCGAACACGATGATCGATGCGCGGAAGGTGAATATCATGGATACGTCGAGCCGCGCCCCGAGCGGATTCCAGTGGTGAATTATGTAATCCGATGATTTTGACGGTTTCGGCTCAGCCGCTACCGCGTGATTTCATCGGATCGATAAGCGGGAAGACCCTTATGCCGGTTGAGATACCGATCACTTTCCTCGGCGATGACGGTATGCCGACTGATGACTATGTCCGGGGCAGTCCATGCATTCGGGTCGCAGTTTTTGCAGTCTATGAGCGAGGACCAGGCGCAGACATTCCCGCCAGTCCAACGTGGGCTCTACTCGATACTGGAGCGGACCAATTTTACGTCGATCGCAGTCTGATCGAAAAGCACCAGGCACCCAAAATACGAGAAGTCGCCGGGAAAGCTGACGGAACGAGCCTGCATGACATCTATGTCCATATTACTGGCGACCGCTTCACCTTTAGGCAGGAAGTCGTGGCATGCGACATGGTTGGCCTGGAGCAACCGTTTCGCGTCATCCTCGGCCGGCAATTCTTCAAATATGCTCGGTTTGAGTTTTCTCTTCGGGAGGGAGATCCGTCTCGTTTACTGTTCTATGGGAACGGCTGATCGTCGGTGAGTTGACGGAAACTTCGTCTAACGTGACGTGGAGCGAGCCGGTCTTAGCGGGATCTGGATAATCGGCCCGAGGCATTGTCGCCACACAGCCCCGTCACAGGAGGCACCGTTTCGACCGTTCCCATGCGAGGAATACCAGGCGCTCTGTGATCCGGCGTCGTCCGTCACAACTTCGATGCCCATGCCGTCGTCGATGATCCGGAGCCTAGCTGGACTGCCTATTCCGGCGGGGATCATATGATTGCTGGCCATTCGTTACATCTCGGCCACTCGAGATCATCCATCTTCCCAACACATTCAAATAGGCTGTATCGAGGCTGCGCCGCCCTCGGGCCGCTTAACGCCGCCCCAGCGTCGCTAGCGACTCCGTATCCAGGTGCCCAAGAATACGCCTCAGTGCCGCGATGTCATTCTTGTCTTCGGCGCTCCCAAGTGCGTCTTGCAAGACCACGCGGATGTCGTCGGCTCCGACGCGCTCCATTTCCCAATCTGGATACAGACGCTCGCGCTTCTCTGCGCTCCGATCCAGGGTGACGATATCGTAATGGCGCGGATCGCCATGAAGGCTTGCAATCAGGGTCTCCACCTGTGCGGGTGGTCCCTCAATCCACTGGAAGAAGACGCCGCTGCCAAAAACGAGCACCCCAGTGATCTCCCGGGTGACATTACGGTGTTTGGACAACTCGATAATGCGACCAACCTCAACGTCATCGACTCCTTCGGCGGCGCGACTGCAGTATACAAATGTGTCGAGCAAGGATGACGCCGTGTCATCGTTCTCTGCAAAACCGAATTCGTCGAACATGGGGCATCTCGCTTTGTGAATGCCGGGCAGGCCGTCCTGCCGGTGGGTCAGCGACACGGTAACGCACCTTTCTATTTTGGGTAAAGAAGCAATGGCGTTCTGAGTCGGTCTCTGTTCGCGCAAGCTCCGGTTTCCGGGCGGGTGCGGATGGCGTCAAAAGTCACTTTACGGCTTCGCTGCCGTTCACCTGAGGCGGGTGACCGCACATCGAACATTCGATGATCGGCTTCGAAGCACCAAGAATGATGCGCTCGACGGCGGCATTAAGTTGTAACGACGGCTTTCCCTTAAGACACCCCCCAATGCCTCCTGTGGCGTGACATCTCTCATCCCCCCGCTTACCGAAGATCACGGTCTCCGACGCCGCGCCTTGCCGTCGTCTCTCCTCCACGCGTTCTCCCATCGAGCGGATATCTCCGGTTAAGAGCGCGGATATTGATAATGACGAAGACGATCGGAAAAGAAATCAATCCGAATGTGACGCTCGACAAGCTTCTAAACTGAATGCTCACATCAAAGAACACTGCAGCAGAAAATGTCACAAGCGCGAGCAGCAATAAACCGTTGTTTACCAACAGAGATCGCGACGAGTTGTTTTCCAAGACACTTCCCCCAAGCGCCATGCAGAATGGCTTCCGGCCTCTACGGGCCAGCAAGGGCAACTAGGGTTGTGACGGAGTGTAGCCAGTGGTCCACCCCGGTGAATGACTAGGCCACTATGACGCAGGGGCAAGCCCCCTTAGCCGCATTCTGCTTAGCCAATGCATAGGCAAAGCAGTCGCCGAAGTTAAGGCCGCCCCTGGTGCCGAAACCCTGGCCGTACTCGATCCTCGCCTGCATCGCCGCGCGTGCCTGTCGGTCATCGACAGAGGCAACGTCGATGTGGAAGTCGCTCAGGAAAGCGTCGAGGGCGGCAATCGCCGCGCGCCGATCTCCACCCTTGATCCTTTCGGCCATCACCGTGCCGGTCTCGACATAGTTGACGGCGGAGATCAGACGCGGCTGGCTTTCCTGAAGAGCATACATGCAGGCGGACCCTTCGGCCTCTTCGAACAGGATCGCCATGTCGAGAGCCGAACGGTCGCCGGAACCAATTTGCCCCTAAAATCTTATAGGGCCACACACACCCAGAATGCCCCAGCAAGAGGGCGCTTGTAGCTATCGAGAAGGTAACGTCCCTTCCTTCTCGATAGCTAGAACTTCATTTGTCATCGCTTGAAACCACTTTCAGCCCCGCTGAGGCTCGATCGCGTGATGACCCGGTGACGCTCATCGTATTGAAAGTGCGGCTTCGACCATGGACGGCGAAGGATAGCCTCTATGAGGCCGATCTTCGAACCTAGAGGCGGAACAATGGATAAAGTCACAGACGTTCGGTTGATCGACATGGAGATTACCTTTCGCAATCTCAAAGGCGCTAAAGTTTACGGTACCGAGGACGAGGTGGTAGGAACAATCGTCCACCTGCACGGTGTTGGACCAAACAGCCAGGTTGTCATCGATGTTGGTGGCTTTCTGGGATTTGGAACTAAGTCGGTGGTGGTGCCCGCCCGTGACCTGGACATCATGCGCGATGAAAGCGGTGACGTTTTTGCTTCGACTAATTTGACGGAAGTCGAGCTCAAAGAGATGCCGGAGCATCGAGAGACCAAGGCGCGAAGTACGACATGAATCGAGCTTTATGATCGTTGGTGAAAATCGCCAATCGAATAGAGACGCACATTTTTGACAGCATCGAAGGTCTCTTCCGTCCGTCATAAAACGGGCGAGGCGGCCCTGACTTTTTCAATATTTCTGTCGATGTGGACACTTTGTGCAGGCGACTTGTGCCGAACAGATCTGCGCTTTGTGATCGGGTGACGGACACACGCCGTCGTAGCTACCTACGGCTGAAAATTGGCTGAATGTTACGAGCGATCCGACCCTGTCGTTCGGCGCCGAACCGCCCCAGCGACGGGAACGGTTTCCCAAGGCCATTATGGGTCCAACAGCTGACAATCGGCCCTTGGTTTCGGTCTTGACGTAAGCAGACATTTCTCGTCGCTTGATTTAACTTAGCACCATGCGGATCGCGATCCATACGCTCGGCACGCGCGGAGACGTCCAGCCCTATATTGCACTCGCTCGGGGCCTGATTGCCCGAGGCCATGAGGTTCAGCTTGCCGCTCCCATCCAGTTTTCTGCAATGGCCGCAGAGCACGATGTTCGCTTCATGGGCCTGCCAGCCGAATTTTTGGCGCTGCTGAACACGGCAGAGGGGAAGGCAGCTGTCGCAGGAGGAAATGGGTTCAGCGCTGGCTTCAAGCTTCTCAAACAAGTCCGACCGCTGATCAGGAGACTGCTTGATGCCGAGTGGCAGATAGCTATCCGCTTTGCCCCTGATGTGATCGTCTATCATCCCAAATCGATTGCTGCGCCGGATATAGCCAGTGCTCTGGGCGTGCCACATGTTTTGGCGTCCCCTATCCCCGGCTTGACACCGACCTCAGCCTTCCCGACACCTCTGCTTCCATATCCGTCATTGGGTCCCTTCAACCGGGCCAGTCACTTGCTTGCGACCCATGCGGCGGAACTGCTTTTTGCCAGCGAGTTGAAGGCCTGGAGACAATCGACGCCCGGTTTATCTGATCGGACGAGGCGAAAGCCGCGTGCAGGCACACTCTACGCATACAGCCCGGCAGTGCTCCCAAAGCCCCACGACTGGGGACCGGATGTTCTGGTAACTGGATACTGGTTTCTCGACGAGCCGGGCTGGCAGCCTGATCCGGCGTTGGATGCGTTTCTCAACGCTGGTCCACCGCCGGTCTATTTCGGGTTTGGGAGCATGCCGGGGCTCGACCCAGAGACGATGACCGGGATGATCCTCGATGCCCTCGAAATGACCGAAAAACGCGGGCTGCTGGCAGTCGGTAACGGCGCAATCGGCCTCGGAAAAATGAGCGATCGCGCGTTTTTCCTCAAAAACGCGCCACATGATGTTCTTCTTCCCAGGGCATCGGCGGCCGTCCATCATGGCGGCGCCGGGACGACCGCTGCCTCCCTACGCGCAGGCCTGCCGACACAGATCATTCCGTTTTTTGGAGATCAGCCCTTTTGGGGGAGACGG
The DNA here is from genome assembly GCF_902498825.1 of Rhizobium sp. EC-SD404. Lineage (NCBI taxonomy): Bacteria > Pseudomonadati > Pseudomonadota > Alphaproteobacteria > Hyphomicrobiales > Rhizobiaceae > Rhizobium > Rhizobium sp. EC-SD404. Next base: position 1,042 of record NZ_LR701449.1, on the reverse strand, counting down.
GTTGCAGCTCTTGGAGCCGGCCCTGCACCGTTGAACCGGCAAACGCTGAGCGCCGGTATCATTGCTAAAGCGCTGAACGCAATGGACGGGCCGGCAATGCGATCTCGTGCGAAGGCGCTTGGTGCTGCTATCGAAATGGACCGTGGAATTGAGATGGCGATCGAATTCCTGGAAGGCGCGAGCCGTCGAACCAAAAGCTGATGTCGCTTCCGCAGAGAAAAGCCGCACCAAATAGCCTCATATGTTTTTCAAGAAGTCATTGACTGCGACTGAGCGCGCGTTTCTCCAAAGTGCTTTTGGGGGGTCAGCCGCCATTCAACCTCATCAGGTAGCGGCGCGTCTGCACGCGCCGCCATCTGAACTTAGACCAGCCGCTCGATGGCGGTGTAGGTCCCGCTGGTGCGCAAGGTCAGCGATACGGGTGCATCGCCACGATTGCGCCAGAACCAGCCGTGCTTTCCGGTGAAGGCCGCCTGAAGCTGACCGTCATCGGCGGCAACGCTGCGACCCTTTTCGTAGCTGATGTTTTGCCCACTGCCATCACCATGCGTGTCGTAATTCACGGTGCCGCCTTCTGAGACGGCCCATGCGAAGGCCGCAACCTCACCTTCGACCATCGTCAGCTTGATCTCCGCGCCCTCGCCAGGCTGGAGTACGATGGTCATTTCATCCTGGCGCTGCTCCTGCGCTGCGGCGGGCGAGACGATCAGCGCGCCGATCGTGCCGAGGATGCTGGACTGGCGCTCGGGTGCCGGCGGTGCCGGTGGCGGCGGCGGGGCAACAGGGGCGACGACTGGGGCAACCGTGGTGGTTTCGGTGCGCGTCGAAGAACCAGTATCGACCGCAGGCGGATTGGCACGGTTTGCCGCGTCCATCGCAGCATCGGCTTCCGCTTCCTCGGCGAGCTGCATCTTGATCTCGCCCATCTCGGTAAGATTGAGAGCGGTGCCGACGCCTGTCGGATCAATCCCGTATTCGGACGGAAGCACGATGGTGACGAGGAGAGCTGCCGCGGTGACGGCGGCGATCGCGGTGGAGCGCA
>NZ_LR701448.1 GCF_902498825.1 Rhizobium sp. EC-SD404 | reverse complement strand
GCCACACGCCGCCCATGGCGGACAGCCGCCCGCCGTGATCTACTTCACCAGCATCGAAACCGATCAGCAGGTGCAGGCAGTAGCTTAAGTCACGCCGAAATCTGTCCAGGGATCGGGGGGTAGCTCATCGCACCGGGAAAACCGATGCAGAATGGTCTAGTGGAAAGCTTCAACGACAGGTGAGGGACGAATGTCTCAACGAGTACCTGTTCCGCAGCTACCGCCACGCACGAGAGATCATCGAGACATGGAGAATAGACTACAACCTGCACCGACCCCACACGAGCTCACATCGAACGAGTTTGCAACCCGGTCCGGAATGGAGCACAACGTGAACAGAGCTAGCCTATGAATAAGGTCATTCAGGGGAGCCGGTCAATTTCAGCGACGGGGATTCCGTCGGCTCCCTGCTTCAAAATGAACGTCTTTTGTGCGTCCGAGAACTTCGATGCCTTCATCGTCTTCCGCTCCTCCCAGCTAAGGGCCGCTATAGCGGAAAACTTAGTTTCCAACGATCCAGTTTTCAGCGATCAGAGCATGCCCAGTCGAGTTCGAGGAGAATGCTATGTTAGCTTAGCCTGGTGTCCGAAAAGCTGGCAGCAACCCAGACTGAGGTGTTGGAATCAAAATTTGGTGAGACAGTCTTGTTCCAGAAGGCGGTCGCGACCCCTTGGAGGGCTATCCATGCTGAATCGCGACCGCCATCGACCCTCGTTCTTCGATAGTGGGAAAACAGATCGAGGGCCAATCTGAATTTTAGTAACAGAGCCTACCAATCCCATGTACCTAGCACGATCAACGATTCTGATGTGCCATAGTCGGACGCTGCAATGATCTAAAGCACGTCCTGCGATCAATGTCCTGACTGTGATGTAGTTCAGGGTTATAAGACTGATTCAACGTTCATTTTTGTAAGGAGGACGATGGCAACGGCACTCAGCGGCGATTCTCAAGGCAGCAGAACATGATCCAGATTAGACAAGACGCGCTCTGGAGCTAGGAGACGCGTCCAAACATTTTAAGAACTACCGGTACGGCGGGCCATCTTTGGATCCCCCGCTGGGATTACAAGGGGTTGCTCTGATACTACCTTGGACCGCCAAAAGGTGAAGTTTTCCGGCGACTTCACGATCGCCGGCTGGCTGCGCCGACGGAGCAGGCTGGATTGCACACCGGAGAGGTAATGTTCGCTGAACGTCCAGCCGTTCCAAAAAGCAGAAAAAAAGTCTCATCCACTCTCCCAAAAAAAGTGGATGAGGCAACTAGGGGCAGCAGCAGATGTCTTAGATCACAACTTCTGTGCTCGTCAGATTGTGTAGTCCCCGGATCGCGATTTCAAATTCTGCGTCACCATCGCTGTCAACGTTTCCGGAAAGTATTGTGAATACACCATCTTCCGTCGTCACTTGCGTCTGGCGCAATTCGCCTGCGGCCGTAAATGCGCTACCGGCCACGAGCTGGAACTGTTGATTTCCTGCAGTTCCAATGTCCGCATCTATCGAAGACAGATCGATGAGATCTCCAGGTTGGAAAGAAGCAATTTCATCACCATGTGCCCGGAGCGTTGACAAGAACACGAACGTATCTGCGCCTTGCCCCCCCTCCATCACATTGCGAGCTTCGCTAGCTGTGATCATGTCATTACCGGATCCACCGACGACATTCTCGATCATGTTTAAGGTGTCGATCGATCCATTGATATCTGTGACGGACCCAGTCCAACCAGGACCTGTACGAAGATTGATTGTTAGGTCCTGCGTTACTGCGCTGTAGTCGATGGTATCAACGTTGCCATCTCCCCAGTAGGTGTCCTGCCCATCATCATCGGCTGCAACGAATGTGTCGCGGCCTTGCCCCCCCATGGCGCTATCGTCTCCCGCTCCGCCTTCCATTCGGTCGTTTCCAGTGCCGCCATCAAGCGCATCATTGCCGTCGCCACCTGACAGCATATCTGCGGCGTCGCCTCCTTGTAGGTTATCGCTGCCCGCGTCCCCATGCAATGTATCGGCGCCAATGCCGCCTATGAGCGTATCGTTGCCATCCTCGCCGTGCAAGGTATCGTTCCAAGCGCCTCCGTCGAGAACATCGTCACCGATGCCCCCAAAGAGCTGATCTGAACCGTCCCCTCCTTGGAGATCATCGTTTCCAGCACCCCCATTGAGGTGGTCAACACCACTGCCACCAATCAAAATATCGTTGCCGGCATCGCCGTTCAGGGTATCATGCCAATCTCCCCCATCGAGAATATCGTCACCGAGCCCACCGATCAGAGTGTCGTTGTGGTTGCCGCCTTGCAGGTTGTCAGCACCGCCGCCACCGTTCAGTTGGTCATTGCCGCCCCCGCCTACGAGCAGGTCATCTCCGAACGAGCCAGTGAGTATGTCGTGCCCTCCGGAACCGTCCATAACATCATTCCCAATTGTTCCGGAGACGACATCCGCGATGAGCGTTCCAACAAAGTTTCGTCCTACCACCTGTGTTTGAAGCGAAGCGAGTTCCTCTGCATTGCCTTGGTCATCCATGAATTGAATGATGGCTCGAACCGATTGATTCACTTGCTCGGCTTGAGGCGTGAACGTTGCTCCGGTGGCACCAACTATGTCAGTCCATGTCGTGCCGATGAGAGCCTGCCATTGTATTGTGAAGACTGATCCACTGATCCCATTCCCATCGGCGATCTCTGAGAAGGTGACCGAGAGAGGTTGTCCTTGCGTTGGTGTGAGGTCGCTGATTTGAATATTGCCGGTCGCAAGATCATTTACAGCGACGATGTCATCCGCAAAATGCAATTCCTCGACATTGAAGATCGTATCCGTGCCATCGGAGACGAGGGCGCGTCCCGTGTTGGGATCGACAACATTACTGACCACGTTCTGCGTGACCGTAGTGCTGCCGTCGTTATTTTGCGTGATCGTATAGTTGTCAATCACGTCGTTGAAGACGGCCACGTCGATGGACTGATTATCCTGGCTGTCGATGATTTCACGAACGATCTTCATCTGGCCCGGCACGATGACCCGGTCGAGCATAAGCTGGAACAGCGACTGCCCCTGCCAGGCTTCGATCGCGAAGTCGTCGGCAAAGACGTGCTTCATCGTGTCGACGGACGCGAGGGCAGCGCCAGTGCCGTCGGGGCTGGTGTGGATCGCGATCCGAACATTGAGCCAGCGGTCGCCGTCAATGATGTCGTCGCCGCCATTGCCCTGAATCCGGTCTGCACCGCCACCGCCTAACAGCAGGTTGCCACGGTCGAAGGCGACTTCCAGTTCACGCTCCTCCGGCGTCGTGCCGATCGGGATGGCAATGAGATCACCGAGCATCTCGCGCAGGCCTTCGATACGGTCGACGCCGGCCTGCGTCAGTTCATCCTGGAAGAAGATATTCTCCGTGGCTGCCACCGTGTCACCGGGAGCGATCTCACCGAAGGTGCGGTCGTCGCCGAGCAGCGTATCGTCGTTGTCCCAGCCCGATAGCGCCTCGGTCTTGTCGAAGCGGTTGCGCAGGATATCCTCGGCTTCCGTCGTAAATATCGGGATGCGCATGTTGGCATAGCCGTCGAACGCCATGCCCTTGAAGATTGCCCAGTCGAAGCCGAACATGCCTTCGTTGCGCATGACGCTTTCGCCCTGGACCATGATGTCGTCGCCGGACTCGGCATCGAAATCATGCTCGTCATTGCCGGCGAACATGACGTCGTGGCCCTTGATCGCCGAATTGAAGAACAGTTCGGAGTTGTCGCCGGCCGTCGTATCGAAGCCGCCGCCGGCCTCGATCCAGTCGTCACCCTCGTTGCCGAGCAGGAAATCCATGTCGTCGCCGCCGAGGATAAAGTCGTTGCCGGTGCCGCCGAAGACTTCCGTAGCGTCGACGCCCACGAAGACCGCGTCGCTGCCGTCGCCCCCCATGATGATGTCGAGACCGTTGGAGTTGGCGATGACGTCATCGCCCTCATCACCCTTCAGGAAGTCGCCGGTATCGCCCGAGTCAGTGATGATGTCGTTGCCTCCGCCGCCATTGACCAGGTCGACGCCGGCTCCGGACTCGATACGATCATCGCCGGCGTCGCCCCAGATGCCATCATCGCCTAAGTCCGTGACGATGGTGTCGTTGAACTGGGTACCGCCGACCACGACATGCTCGCCACCAAAGGTGCGGAAGTAGTGCGCATCCACGCCGGCGGTACCTGGATCGTCTCGGATGACTTTCTTCAGGCCGAGCGCGCTGAGCGTGCCGTCGTTGTCAGACGGATCGACGCTCAGCGGATCATCGGGAGCATAGTCCTGCTGCTTGCTCGCATTGACTTCGAAGACGAAATCATAGGCCGCGAAGGAATCTACGCCGATATGGCGGTCGACAATATCGTCCGCAGTACCGCGGATGCCGTCGGCACCGGCCTGCGCAAGAGCGGTATTCGCCATGATCATCTTGGCGAAGGAGTTTTGTTCAAGCGCGTTGAGGAAGTTCTGGCCCTGAGTTCGGGTCAGGTAGTAGAAGCGGTCGCCATCCTGGAGGTTCTCCATCTGCAGTTCGAACACTGCGTTGAAGGTGGAGCCCAGCATGCCGCCGAACGGCATCTTCTTCTCAGCGAGACCGCCGATCCAAAGATCGATGCTATTCAACCCGCTGTTCTCTGCGTTCCATGTCCCGGTGCTGTTTAGGAATTCGACCCGACCCTCAAGGGTCGAGGTGGCGCCGGTGGCGTCCACCCCGAAGACCAGTTCCATAGCGGCCGCACGCTTCTGTTCCATCGTACCGGTGATGGCTTCGTGTGTGCCGTAAGCAGCGATGAAGTTCACCACCGAGAGCGGATTCTTCAGGTTGGCTGCGAACTCGGTCCAACTCGTGTACGGCGTCAAGAACGTCGAGCCGCTGGCATCGAAGAGCTGTTCGCGTGCCTGGTTGAGGGTCGGCATGCCGGTGTCGCGGCCACGGGCGATGTTGATCGTGGCAAGGTCGAGCGGCAGGCCGAGCAGGTTGTTGCGCAGCGCATTGACAACGAACTCGTCGATCTCGTTCCCGCGCTCAATCGTCATCCCGCGGACGATCGCAGCTGCGCCTTCGTCATGGGAGATGGCGCCACCGTTATCGAACAGCACTGGATTGAGGAAGGCCTTGACGAGGTCGATCTCGGTACCGGGTGCTGTATCCATCAACTGCCCGTTCGCATCAATGCGCGGCATGTTCTCCGTGAGCATCGAATGGCCGAAGCGATAGATGACGTTGGCGAATTCCGAGAAGATCGAAGGATCGACGTCGGTGATCGAGTTGAAGACGAAGACGTCGATATTGGGTTGGATCTTGCGCCCGAACTCCTCGAAAACCAGATGCTGGTACTGCATCTCAGTCGCCATACGACCGGCCTGAAACAGGCGTTCGCCGTCCCAGGCGAAAGAGTCGAGCAACGCAGCGCGAGCATCGGGATCCGACGGGAAAGTTGTCGGCAGACTGGCGGCTTGCGCAGGAGTGAGATCTACGGCCAGCCACTCGTTGATGAAGTCGACGTTCCCACTCTGCAGGATCGTCATCTTGTGCATTTCCACCTGGCGATTGTGCTCCGAGTGGAAGACATGGTGGACGGCAGTCAGGCCGATGTTCTCGTTGCCGCGGCCATCGCCGGTAATGTAGTGGCTGTCAAGCAGCTCATCGTCATACGCGACTTTCCGGCCTCGGAAATCGGCGGCGATAACATTGCCGTTGTCGGTATCACCGTCAGCTGCAACCACGAGCGTTCCCGGCGTCGCGGGGTTGCCATCGGCGTCGTAAATGGTGCCCGGGACCGCGTTGTGCGCAATGTCGTCGAGGAAGGCGTTGGCGGTGCGAATTGGTCCGAGGCCACTGTTCAGAGTGGCGATAACAACGGGAGCACCCGGCGTGCCGCTGACGACGATATCGTCCGCGGTGTTCGGGGCACCGTCCGCGCCGAGGCCCACGACAACCTGCGGGAAGCCATTATCGTCGCGGATGAATTCTCCGTAAGCGTCGGTGCGCAGCAGCGGCACGGCGAAGACGTCCATGTCGCTCAGTTGGATGCCGAGCATGTTGAGCGCCTGTGCCTTGACGTCGGCCCAGGTTGCAAGCCCGCCCTCGGCGCCATCGAGCAATCTACCGGTGGCCAACGGCTCTCCACCAACCATCGCATATTCGCGCAGGAACACCTGGTGCGACGCATGTGACGTGTAGGTCTGGTTCTGATCGACGAAGGGTGTCGTAACGTTGCGTTGCGTCAGCTCGCCGCCGGGACCGGGGACATTGGTGGAACGCGTCAGCGCCATGAAGCGCAATTGTGCGGGCAGGTCGTCGGCGGACTCGTCCTGCGTCGTATTCGGATCGTCGCCGAGAACCCCGTCGGTGCCCGTGACCAGGGGATCGTCGTCGGCAAGCGGCACATAGATGGTGCCGTTGCCTCCCTTGGAGATCAGGTCGAGGCCATGGTCGAAGAACTGGCCAAAGAAAGTCATCCAGGCGTTGAACGGAGCGGACAGGCCTTCATCCGGCGCGACGTTGGGAATGTCGATCGAGCCGTTGTTGAACGTGATGCCCTTCTCTTCGGCGAGTGCCATCATCGCCGCCTGAGGGTCGGCCGCCACATCTTCCGCCACAGCCAAAGCGGCCTCTGCCTCCGACAACACCACCGTTGCAGCCTGGATCGCGTCCATGCTTCCAGTGTTGCCCGGCGTATAGGCAGCGACGGCGTCATCCAGGTCGTTTTGGGCGGTCGTCAGAGCCGTCTGCGCCGTCGCCAGTTGTGCGTCTGCCTCGGCCTGCGTCACCTTGCGCGCCAGGATTTCCTGCAGATCAGCTATCGGATCTTCGGAACCGGCAAAGGTCAGCGCGGCCATGATCGCCGCCGGATTCTTGATCGAGATGTCGACGATCAGATTGGAGATAGTGCGTGGATCGGCGTCTGCGACATCGCCCGGGACGCCGTAGTTGCCGTTGTTCAATACCCCAGGTGCGGGTCCGTTGACGTCGATGGAATCGCCGTCAGTATCATTCACGTAGTTTGGATCGAAAAGCCTCGGCATCGGCTGGTTGGAGGCTCCCCAGGTCTCGCGGCCTTCGACCAGACTATTGGAGGAACCGTCGACCGTGCGTAGACCGTTCGGAACGTGCGGATCGGGGATGGCGAGCTGAAGCGCGACGGTGGGATGGGTGGCCGGGCTGTATGGCACGCCGCCCACGTCCATCGTATTACCGAGCGGATCGACGTAGACCTGCCTCAGATCGACCGCACTACCTCCCGCGTGAGCCGTGGAATTTGCTTCGGCGATCTTGATCTGCTTCAGAGCGAATTCAAGATCGGCGAGATTGAGTTTGAACGCGGCCATGACAACTTCCTCCGTATCCAGGCCTACCCCAGCGGGTGCGGCAATTATTTTTCGACCACTAGTGTTCTGCACATAAGACTGTGCCTAACGATCGCGCTTCGCCCCAAGACGACCATCCAGCCATCTGTCAAACGTTGAGTAATCGTGAATTGGGTCTAGCTCAAAATCTAGCGTACAAAGTCGCGCGTGCTTCGAGGACCTCAGAGCAAGCCTCGGTTAGACTTTGTAGCATATAAGCCGTCGTACCTTAGTCGGATCGAAATTCATCCAATGGTCAGATACGTCCGTCGTGGACAAAGTCTGCGAAGCCACTCCAGCGCTTGAGCATGTAGCCCATAGCCTGCGCGACCAACGCATGACGCGACAGCCCGGTCCGTTCCACACGCATCCAGCTTTCGAACGCCTCAAGGAGCGGCAGGCTTTAAGTCCGTCGGCGCTGAAGGCGCTCCTCGGCCGTCCGGCCGTTGATCACCCGCTCAATGTCGAACAGGGCATCGATGCGCTTCACCGCCAAGATCGATCTCGATCATCCCCGCCCTCCGGCGACCTTGACGTGCTCCCCTGAGATGTTGCCGCTTTTGGGTTAGCCTGTTCTTCACCGAAGGAGACGGGCAATGAAGCGATCACGGTTCTCGGACGAACAAATCATTGGCATTCTGAAGGAGCATCAGGCGGGNTCGGCCGTCCGGCCGTTGATCACCCGCTCAATGTCGAACAGGGCATCGATGCGCTTCACCGCCAAGATCGATCTCGATCATCCCCGCCCTCCGGCGACCTTGACGTGCTCCCCTGAGATGTTGCCGCTTTTGGGTTAGCCTGTTCTTCACCGAAGGAGACGGGCAATGAAGCGATCACGGTTCTCGGACGAACAAATCATTGGCATTCTGAAGGAGCATCAGGCGGGCATGACGGCCAGTGAGTTGTGCCGCAAGCACGGGATCTCGGACGCGACCTTCTACACTTGGCGCAAGAAGTATGGCGGTATGGAGGTGTCGGAGGCAGCGGCTCCGGCACAACTTCGACCGGCAGCAGCGCCGGGCTGGGTCCGTCCGTCCGCTGGCGCAGCCGCTTTCATCAGCGGAAGAGCTGGCTGGAATGAATGCCCGCCGAACGAGCCACCTCCGACGTCGTCTCGCTGGGCTCGAACGATGCCGCGATGAGACGTTTCTTCTCCTCCCGCGTCCAGCGTCGCCGACGCTCCAACCGACGTGATCACTTCCAATCGACGTTTAGTCATAGGACTACGCCTGGCGTTTGCAGCAGCACTGGCAGCGATCACCTACGTCAAAACGAGGCGGCCTACGCCGGAGGGTTACTCGCCAGGCGTAGAAGTAGCTCTACACCGTCATGAAGCGCTGGAAGTCATTCGGCAACAGGCGCCACTAGCGACCTCTCTACGCCATGTAGAGGACCGCGTTCGCCACCTCGCACAGGTCGGCCACGCGCGCGCCGACCGGATTCGGTCCAAGCAGGAGCGGCGTGATCACCGCCCTTTCTCCATCGCTTAGGTCACTTGCGTAGTGCCTGGCCTCGCTGGCTAGTCACGATGGGTAATATTCAGTCCACGGCGTCATGCTCCTCATCGAATCTTCGCAAATCCGACAGAATACCAGCCTAGTGACATCACTCAACTCTTTGTAGGTCAGTCTCTCAGACGATGGGTCGCGGCGCGGACCTCCCGTTGGCCTGTCTGCTCTGGCAGATCCATGAGGCATTTTCAGCGCAACGCTGGGCGATCCCCGCTGCATTTGGGATCGATTGATGGGGCTTCCAACGTAGAAAAGCGCACGTTTCGAAAGATCAACTAAGTCTGCCACTAAACCGAGGTTGATTGGCTATTTCCTTTCTAGTGCCTTGAGTCGTGCGCGCAGATCGGACAGCTCCTCCGAAACATTGCCGAGCGCCTCGAAAAGACATGCGATCGCGAAATCATGCTGCTGAATAACATCACCTGTCTCCGCGACTGTTCTATTTGCTTTCACCAAGGAGCGAAGCTTCATCGCCGCCTCCGCCCCTATCAATTTGACGTTGTCTTCGTGAAATGAATCCATAATGCGCGTCGACTGAGCATCAGATAATCTATATCTTACGCTGGTAGCAAGTTTAGATCTTGCGCTTATAAATTCTTCAATTCTTCGATCGTGGGGATTACTGTAGACGCCGGCGTGACGTGCGAGTATGTCTAGAATTCGAAAGTCAAAACTTTCGTTTTGACTTTTATCGGCGATTTCAAAAGATTGACTCTCGTTACTGGGTAATTCAAGCCAATCTAGAACCACTGATTCGAGTTTTCCCGGCAAAAGATCCAAACTCAGAACTTGGACGTTATCCATTCCGGCAACACTGCCCCAGGCCTCGAAGACCTCGCAATAATTTGGCGTATGCTCAAGCAGTGCAATATCAATATAATGGTTAAGTGTTTTAGCTGTTTTTGATTGCCATTGCTTCCAAGCTGAATAAATCCAGTCATCTTGGCGGCGAATTATATAAAGCACTTTAAACTCAAAATCCACGGCGAGTGGTCTAAAAAGCTCCGCTGCCGCCGCAATACTTAAATTCTCCGCTGAGATCACGATTTTATCGCCCACAGCGGAAGCAAGCTTCGATTTCAGCTTTTCTTGGCCGTGAGGGTCCTCAAGCAGTGACTGAATTAACCAGAGAGGGTTGCCACCGCGACCAATAGTGTCCAAATTCTGATTGACGACTTCATAGCCGAGTTCCCGAAGCCGTGCCGCATTACTAAAAATAAAATATTGCAGCGACGTCGAGGCCGCTTTGGGACTTCCGATATGAATGTATATAGTTTTCAGCTTACGCACACTGATATGTTCCTGGCTTTTGTTGCAACGAGTAATTAAAGTTAAGTAATCGGTCTAGCCGTTGTGAGCTTGACGAACGGGCACGAGGGTTCAAGTTTCGGACCATTCTGCTACTTCTGCTCTGCGATAAAACAAAAATCAGGGCCGCGATCTTGTGGAAGGCAAATTCATACCGGACCGCGGCCGCTTCGACCTTCAACCTTCAACCTTCAATAGTTGGGTAACAAGATCTCGGGTCAACTGAAATTTGCGTTTTGAGGGGTGTTTAAGCGCTCTACTTCACATTCATACCGTGGCGCGGCGACTGTTGTCAGATGGCTTCTCTCGTATATTGTATCACTTTGTCCGTTTGGCACTGTCGCTCCAACTCGGATTTAGGCGCGTGAACCCGACGTGCATAGTTATTTTCGATTAGCCGCGGACTACGTAGCACTTAGGTGGCCGCCAAGATTTGGTCCAGGCCGACTCGCGGAGGCTGTCCTGCTATTGCGGGACGTTTCAAGATAAACTTCCGCCGCGCGACCGACATAAAGCATGCGGCGATACGTGCCTCGCGTCAACCGGGGGCCAGCTGATCTACCCCGAAGATCCAGTCGGCTTGAGAGAATATCGGTGGTTCGCCCTTGGGTGGCTTGCGCTCATGCATCTGCGAGAGCCAGGTATGCGCCTTCGGTCCCTGGAGCGCACCCCATTTTGACCGGTCAGCTGGCATAGCCGATAAGGCATAGGCATTCGCCTATGAGTACGACTATGTCCAAGAGTTCTGATGTCGTTTTAGCGGATCAACGTCATCACCTCCGCCCGCCGTTTCGGGGTCGCGCCAAACCTTTTTTATCGATGGCGCAGATTGCTGAGCGAGGGAGGGTCGGCCGCCGTGGATTCAGACGAGCCGGTGGTCGGCAATTCGGAAGTGAGAAAGCCGGAGGATCGTGTTCGCGAGCTTGAGCGTATGCTCGGCCGCAAGACGATGGAGGTCGAGATTCTCCGCGAGGCCCTGTCCAAAGCAGGCCCAAAAAACAGGCATTGCGGCCGATATTGTTGCCGAAGGACGGTTTCCGGTGATGACGATTGCACAGACCTTGGGTGTTTCCCGTTCCAATCTCATCGAGCGGCTTGAGGGCAGATCGAAGCCACGCGGTCCCTATCGCAAAGCCGAAGATGTCGAACTTCTCCCCGCCATTCGGAACTTGGCGGATCAAAGGCCAACCTATGGCTATCGGCGGATCGCAGTCCTCCTCAATCGCCAACGGCGAGCTGCGGTTTAGCCGGTCGTCAACGCCAAGCGGGTTCACCGCATCATGCGCAACAATGGTATGCTGCTCGAACAGCATACCGCTGTCCGCAAGGGCCGCTTTCATGACGGCAAGGTCGTGGTCATGCGTTCGAACCTGCGCTGGTGTTCCGACGGGCTGGAGTTCACCTGCTGGAACGGCGAGGTCGTCCGTCTCGCTTTCATCATCGACGCTTTCGACCGCGAGATCATCGCCTGGACGGCCGTCGCCAATGCCGGGATATCCGGCTCGGACGTACGTGACATGATGCTCGAAGCCGTCGAAAAGCGTTTCGGCGCGACCCGTGCCCCGCAAATGATCGAGCATCTATCCGAGAACGGCTCCGCATACACGGCGCGAGAGACCAGGCTGTTCGCCCAAGCGCTCAACCTGACCCCTTGCTTCACGCCAGTCGCCAGCCCCCAATCGAACGGTATGTCGGAGGCTTTCGTCAAAACCTTAAACACGGCGCTCCGGCTCATCGACGGATTGATCGAGGATTATAACGAGATCCATCCCCACTCCGCGCTCAAGATGACTTCCCCAAGGCAATTCATCCGAGCAACAGCAAACTAGCCGAACTGTCCGGTGAAACGGGGGGCACTCCATGACGTTGCCCCCAGTTTCTATCCAGTTCTGATTTGGTTTCCAGCGTTCGATGTACCCTGCTGGGCGGGTGAAGCAATGGTCGCTGGCGCGGATCCCTTTGTGGTTCGAAGTGCAAGCGGACGTCGCAGATTGAACGTGTTGCGTACTCGTCTGGTGTTTGCCAGCCGATCTGTGAACGCGGGCGGGCTCTGTCGTAATCGGCACGCCCTATGGCGATCGATACGCGGGCTTGGGCAAGTGAGCTGAACAGCGTCTCATAGAAAAGTTCATCGCGCAGGCGGCCGTTGAAGCTCTCGATGAAGGCATTTTTGACGTGCTCCCCTGAGATGTTGCCGCTTTTGGGTTAGCCTGTTCTTCACCGAAGGAGACGGGCAATGAAGCGATCACGGTTCTCGGACGAACAAATCATTGGCATTCTGAAGGAGCATCAGGCGGGCATGACGGCCAGTGAGTTGTGCCGCAAGCACGGGATCTCGGACGCGACCTTCTACACGTGGCGCAAGAAGTATGGCGGCATGGAGGTGTCGGAGGCCAAACGGCTGAAGGCTTTGGAGGAGGAGAATGCCCGCCTGAAGAAGCTTCTGGCAGAGTCGATGATGGATGTATCGACGCTGCGCGAGATGCTGGCAAAAAACTTCTGACGCCCGGCTCAAGGAGAAATGCCGTGAGTTGGGCAGTCGAAGAGAAGAATTACTCGCAGCGGCGGGCCTGTGCCCTGGTCGGCATTGCGCCGCGTGTCTACCGATACATATCCAGCCGGTCGGACGATGATGCTTTGCGAGCACGTCTGCGGGAACTGTCATCGCAGCGACGGCGGTTCGGCTACCGCCGCCTGCACCTGCTGTTGAAGCGGGAGGGTGTCGCGGTGAACTGGAAGAAGCTCTACCGGATTTACAAGGAAGAGCGCCTGACGGTCCGAAAACGTGGCGGGCGCAAACGGGCTCTGGGCACGAGAGCGCCGATGGCCATTCCGCAGAATGCAAACCAGAGGTGGTCACTCGACTTCGTGTCGGACGCGTTGGTCGACGGCCGTCGCTTCCGCATCCTGTGCGTGATCGACGACTTCAGCCGGGAGTGCCTGGCGACAGTGGTCGACAACTCGATCTCGGGCGAACGTGTCGCTCGTGAACTGGATGCGATCGCCGAACGGCGCGGCTACCCCTGCATGATTGTCAGCGACAACGGCACGGAGCTGACGTCAAACGCCATGCTGGCCTGGCAGCAGGATCGCGGCGTCGAGTGGCACTACATCGCACCCGGCAACCCATGCAAAATGGCTTCGTGGAGTCGTTCAACGGCAGGCTGAGGGACGAGTGCCTCAACGAGCACCTGTTCCGAAGCTACCGCCATGCACGCGAGATCATCGAGACATGGAGAATAGACTACAACCTGCACCGGCCCCACACGAGCCTTGATGGGCTCACACCGAACGAGTTTGCAACCCGGTCCGGAATGGACCACAACGTGAACAGAGCTAGCCCATGAATGGGAACATTCAGGGGAGCACGTCACTGAGCATCACGAGCAGGCGTCGATAGCCGAACCGGCGACGCTCCTGCGCGATCGCCTTCATCCGCTGGCGCAACTCGTAATCATCCGGCCTGCCGCTCTCATAGCGAACCGTCATGCGGCAACAATCGATGGCTTTACACGTCCGCCGTTCGCACGTCCCGAAGGCTCCCTTCAAGTGGGCGACAGCATTCCGCTTGGCTGCAGGCGTCACCACTTCTTTCCCAGTAGATCCTTCAGAGCGGCATTGTCGAGCATCGCATCGGCCAGCAGCCGCTTCAGGCACGCGTTTTCGCCGTCAAGGCCCTTCAGGCGTTTCGCCTCCGGCACCTCCATGCCGCCCAACTTGGCCCTTCCATTTGTAGATCGAGGCATCACTCACCCCGTGCTTGCGACAAAGGTCGGCCACCGACACACCGGCCTCATGCTCCTTCCAAATGCCGATGATCTGTTCGTCCGAAAAGCGGCTACGTTTCATGCTCTGGTCCTCTATTGGCCAGAACGAACTTCAATCCGGATTAAATCCCAGAGGCAACGTCACCGTCAACGCTGAGCCAACGTGGCAGCACAACACCGCTTACGTTCTTCTGATACTTCTTGGAATAGTTAGATGTGCCCCGAAACGATAGGCCGGACATTCCATCGCGGAGATCTATCTGATCACTGCATATCCAAACTGTTCAAAGTCACGCCTATAGAACTCCTCGATCTTACATCTGTCCTGCAGATCCCAATCAACCCGAATCTCGCTGTTGCTGGTGGAATTCTCCTTACCAAGATTCGCCGGCGGCACCTCACCCAAAAAAGCCGCAACCTCTGCCAACCCGGTTTCCAGGCCGTCTTCCAATCGCAGCACCCGCACGCCTGATCCGATAAACTCCCATTGAGGACGAAGGTGATTGTCGAGATGGAATGCGTTCTGACGCGCAATTTCCAAGCTGCCATCCAGCCAAGTCGAGAAGCTCGAATGTCGCCTCCAGAAACCCGTCTTCTGAATAGTTGCTTGCATTCGAAATTCACTCTCGAGGCGGTCGTAGGGGTTTCTTACGAAACAGAAAGAAAAATCGAAAAACTGATCACCGAACAAAGCTCTAAAATCCTGCATCCGATAATGTTGCGGAGTGCATTTGCTGAAGGCGGGAACGCCGACCGAATGGAAATGTAGGTGGCTAAGGCCACCAAGCCATCCTTCGACAGTAGTGCCACCGGTTTTCGGTATATGGATAAACAAAACTCTTTTTTCGTTATACTCGATGAACGGCATGCTTCAACTTTCTTCATTGCCTCGCAGCGGTGCCACTCAGACATACTAGGCTCAGCAGCGCAGCATCCCAATGCAGGAACACGCATTCACCATAGCGAAAATCACCGTTCTAGCGAAACCGTATCGCGGTTTGATAGGCCTTTTCATATGCTTCCAGCATCCGATCAAGATCAAATTTTCTCGCAAGACTCTTCGCCCGGCGCCCGTATGAGCTTCGCACCTCAAGATCCAGCATTGTTTCCATTGCATTCGACAAACTATCAAAAAAACGATCGGAGTCTCGCTCACTCCTGATGACAATTCCTGCCTTTCCTGCCCGACCACTAAGCATTTTTTTAATCTCTCCCACATCTGATCCAATTACCGGCACGCCTTCCTGTAGCGCTTGTATTACGCAAAGCGGAAATGATTCTCCTTGAAAACGGCTTGGAACGAGGGCGACGTCCGAAAGTCGGTAAAGGCCATTGATTTGGGATTGATATCCGAGGAAGTGGATCGACTCGCCGGGTTGTATATCAGCAACTATTTTATCTGCTTGATCACCAGATCCCACAAGAATAAGGTCGAACTTGCCATCAGGAACTCTTTGCTTCAGTTTGCGGAAGGCAGTCACCGCTGCCCTCCATCCCTTGCGCTTGATCCCCCTGGCTACCAATGTAAATACGACAGAGTCGGCATCGATGCCCAATTCTTCGCGTGAAAAAGCGAAATCGTCTAAATCATGGGCGAGTGCGTTTGGTATCTTCTTAAACCGGCTGCGAGCGATGGGAATGCCATCAAACACGCCAAGATTCTTTTCAGCGGTGTAGACCCAGTACGTTACTCCTCTGAGAATCTCAAATAGAAGTCCAAATGCCTCCCGCCCCACGCTGTCGTACGATCCATGCATCGTGACGACATATGGGAGATCCAGTGGCGGCTCATTACCGCTGAGCAAAAACATATCACAAGACATCATATGGGAATGAACAATAGAGGCTCCTATCGCCCGGCCAAACTCACCTCGCCCTATACGTTTTACATCGCTTACGTGATAGACGGGTATACCCGCATTTAGATCTCCGACCATATCCCAATTTATTGAGCTCATGTTGTAAGCAAGCATAGAAACCATGTGGCCTCGCTCAGCCAACCTATTCGCTAGCTGAATGGGAAAGACTTCCCCTCCGCCGGAATGAAAGCCAAGGAACGCTATAACAACGTGTTGGTGCGAGCGCTGCGCCCCCAAGATATCTTCGATCGGGAAACGCTCTTCAAACGAGCCGTATTCGCCATCCATTTTCAAATAGTGATACTGCGTTCGGACGCTTTCGATAAACCTTTGTCGATTGGCTTTCGGGATTCCCCACATCGATACGAGGTGTTGAGCTATGTATGCGTGCTCGTTGATATAATCTAATCGCCGATTCGGTATGCCTGATGTATTACGGTCATGCTGGCGAAAGTAGGCTTTTGCAGATGGTTCGTAGACCGCAGATCCCGTACCTATGAGATAGGTGTAGAGGTACCAGTCACCGGCGACTTTAAAACCTTGGGCTCGCTTCCAGACCGACTCCGGAAGTGTACAGCGGCGGAACACGCATCCTCCCACATTAACGACAACGTTATGGACACCGAACGCGCCGTCGAACCACTGCTTCGCTGTTCGCCTCAGTGGTTTAGTCCATACACCCGCTTCTGCTTGCTCCCGAAACTCATCCAAGCCTGAAAACTGAATACCAGACTCGTCGACAAATTGAACGTCGCCAAAAACCAAATTGACTGACAAATCCTTAAAATGATCGACACTCCTCTCCAAAAAATGGGGATCGCAAAAGTCGTCACTCTCGCATATCCAGATTAAGTCTCCACTGGCGACTTTTATACCTTTTTCCCACTGTTTAAAAACATTACCTGAGTTCCGATCATTATATATTGTCTTTACTTCAACATTGTGTTCTTTGATATAATGCGCAATAACCTCCCTGCTGTTGTCGATAGAATTATCGTCGAGTATAATTACCTCAATTCTTTTGTATGTCTGACCAAATATAGAATCCAATCGTTGATGCAAATACGATGAGTGGTTATAATTTGGAACGATGATAGAGACAATCGGAGAAAAGTCTGCAATAGTATCAGCGTAATATCGGCCTTCGCGCATTTCTGCGCGACCATTTCGGCAATAGTGAACAAATGGATTTATGTTTGCACGACGAATATCGTCATTCATCATGCGGTAATACTCGACGGAAAAATCTTGATTGGGATCAAACCCGTCGCGCCATCCAACCTCTAAAAAATGCTCAATCGGTTCTTGATCATCAGGAATGGACCAGCCGTAGTGCTCCAAGTAGAATTGCTTATCGAAATGCGCCCCGATCACTGCCGCATCTGCCGACAGAACGCTCGTAGGAGCAATTTCTGAGACTGTTTCCATCTCTTCGCGGCGAACTCGTTTTTTCTCGTCGTTCATGGAAGGAGGGCGCTGTTCTTGACTGCAAGCGATCGGCGTACGCCCCTCCTTCTTGCCATGCAAAATGAAATGGATGAGCGGATTTTCCCCTGCGCGTAGGACGTCGGGATAGAATTCCAGATACCCGCGCATAGAAAACCACTCAGCGGGGTCTCTTAGCTCCTGCAGACCGTGCTCTATAAAATGGTTGAGGAGAGGTAGGCCCGATTGAACCACATCAGGATTACGCAATGCGTAGAACGCTGGATCGAAAAGCGCTTCAATTTCTCTATGAAACTCCGCCGGAGCAAGTTCGTGAGGCGCAGGCACACTAAGCAACGGAGCATTAAGCGGAGACGCATCGCGGGCTTCTGCTCGTCCCGCTTGAATGTAATGTATAAGGGGGTTTTGGCCAGAAGCCCTGACATCAGAGTATCGCGCAAGATACGCTGCCATACAAAAGCTTGGAGATGGATCACGCAACTCGAAAATGCCGTGATCCAGGAAATGTACTAGCGGGTCGCCGCCGGACTTGGCGACGTCCACGTTGCAAGATAAATAATAACTTGAATCAAATATTCTTTCGATATCCTTTCGGTGCTTTTTAAGATATCGCCTGCTCAGAATCTTCTCTATCCGTCTGCACATATTATCTTTTCAAACCCTCTTGTGCGCCGGCGCTTCGATATCGCATGCGCCAATCGCCGGTTTCTGTAATGCCTCTCTTCGAAGAAATATAGCCAGTGCTTTTGGAAGGATATATTGCGTTTTCAACGAAGGCCTCCAGCGGACTAGCTTCTAAACTTGGGCGGTCTCTTGACGTGCTAGTTTTCATTCCGTATGGCGCTGCGGAAACATATCCGGAACGTCACCAGGATACAGGTTAGCGCAATGTGCTCGCATATCGCAATTGTGGGCTACACCGTACATGGATCTAAGATCGCGAAGGGTCTCTCAACAGATTGATCCTTCCTCGGAATTTGGCGACCATAACCAAGACGTCGCTTCACGATTATGGGATAGATCATCATAAACAGGTTTGACCCAGCCACGTTGTTGAGCATCGCCGCAGCTGACTACTACTGAGGGGCAGGGAGCATTGCTGTTTAGGTTACTAATTAAGTTTTCTTTTAAATTCGGATTATCTTCTTTTGCCAAAATAGATTTCACAGATGACTTTTGCGCTATGGATAATCCCAAAGTGCCGAGGTAAGCACGGCCATCCCAAAAGCGATTTGACTCCGGTACTACCGATCCTAGCAACTCCGTCTCAACCTCAGCCCATTCGCCGTGCCAGTGCAGCGGCTTGACGATTAAATCCGATGCCCCGGTCCGGACTAGATATCTGCCCGTACGCAGTGGTTATTTCGCGCTCCAGCATTTGACTCATAGGGGATAGTCGGCCCCTATTGCGATAAAGGCGGGATTGGCGAAATCATTGGTCGTCCCGTCATGGCGCTTTCCGTAAATTAAATCTCGTCCTGAGGTATCGACTGTCCGTCCACCAGCGGCCCGAAGGATTGCGTCGCCGGCTGCTGTATCCCATTCCATGGTACGCCCGAAACGGGGATAAACATCGGCTAGCCCCTCAGCGATCATACAGAATTTTAAGGATGACCCTGCAGAAACAACTTTCTGCACGCCCTTCCGCTTAATGAACTCGTCGGTCTCGAAACATCGATGGGATCTGCTTGCGACGGCAATCTCCATCTTACTCGGTGATCTAACGATGAGCGGCTTGGAGTTTCCGCGCCAATCCAAGCTATTGACGTCTATCTCCACGGTGGAAGCTTCAGATCCCCGTAACCCAGAGTACATTCGTCCCAAGGCGGGTGAGATGATTGCTCCAGCCACGGGCGAGCCTTTTATGATCAAAGCGATGTTAACCGTGAAATCGGTTCGGCCTGCAAGAAACTCCTTGGTCCCGTCAAGTGGATCGACGAGGAAGAAGGTATCACCAAGATCATTCGCAATCTGGCCGCTTGAAGCTCGTTCTTCGGCCACAATGGGTATTAATGGATGTTGTCGTTCGAGCATCGTGCATATGGCGCGTTCAGCCTCCACATCGGCCGTAGAAACGGGTGATTGGTCGGACTTTAGTTGAACGGTCACGCCTCGGTGGCGCTGCTGCATGATCATTGCAGCTGCTACCAACGCGGCATCTTCAATTGACCTAAGGAGAGATCTCCCATGGTCGGTGGTTAGCACTAGCTCGTCCATGTCAGATACCATTGTGCATTTCAAAATATTCGTAGACCTGCTGAACCAGCTCTTCGATCGAGTGCTGCACTGTTTGTAGGTGTATTTCGGGGTTGAGGGGGGGCTGATATGGTGAGTCGATACCGGTGAAGTTTTTGAGCTGACCAGCGAAAGCCTTTTTGTACAACCCTTTGGGATCACGCCGGGCACATTCGTCGAATGGCGTATCGACATAAATCTCAACGAACTCGTTAGGACCAATAACCTGACGAGCCATTTCACGCTCCGCCCGGAACGGTGAGATGAACGAAACAAGCACAATAAGACCGGCGTCGGCCATTAATTTTGCAACTTCAGCGACGCGGCGGATGTTTTCGACGCGATCGGCCTCCGTGAAGCCGAGATCGCGATTGAGACCATGTCGAACATTGTCGCCATCAAGGATAAAGGTATGGCGTCCTTCTAAATGCATTCGTTTTTCAACAAAATTGGCAATAGTCGATTTGCCGGAGCCCGATAGTCCAGTGAACCAAAATACGGTCGCTTGCTGCTTTTTCTGACGCGCACGAGCGATGCGATCAATGTCTAGCGCCTGCCAATGAATGTTTTCCGCGCGCCTCAACGGGTGACGGATTAGGCCGGCCGCGACAGTTTCGTTGCTTATTCTATCTATCAGGACAAACGAGCCAGTAGCCCTGTTCTCTTCATAGGTGTCAAATACCAACCGCTGTTGTGTCGAAATGTTACATTTGCCGATTTCGTTAATCGAAATCGATTTAGTCGCTATATGAACGAATGTATTGATATCAATACTCGCCTTTATTTCTGTAATTGTCGCATTGATCGATTGTGTTTCAGTCCGAAGCAGGTAGGACCGGCCGGCGAAAAGCGGGTGTTCAGAAAGCCAAATGATATCACAGCCGAATTGGTCGGCTGCGGATGGTCGCTCGGTAGCGGTCGAGAGTATGTCGCCGCGCGAGCAGTCTACCTCGTCGGCCAGCACTAGGGTGACGCTCTGTCCGTCACGCGCTTCTTCGAGATCGCAGTCGGTGCCGTCATGCGCCATGGTGACGATGCGCTTGATCCGCGTCGTAACGCCGGATTTCGCAACCGCGACCGTGTCGCCGACGGCGATACGGCCCGAGGCGACCTGGCCCTGGAAGCCGCGAAAGTTCAGATGCGGCCGGCTGACGAACTGGACGGGGAAACGGAACGGCTTGCCGGCGAGATCGTCGTCGACATTCACCGTTTCGAGGTGACCGAGCAAAGACGGCCCGCCATACCAGGGCATGTTCGCCGACGGCGCGATCACATTGTCGCCGAAGCGGGCCGAGAGCGGAATCGCCACGATAGAGCGGAAACCCAGCGAAGCGGCAAATGCCTCGTAGTCGCGCCGGATCGCCTCGAAGCGCTCCTGCGAAAAATCGACCAGGTCGATCTTGTTCACGGCCAGCACGATGTGGCGGATGCCGAGCAGCG
>NZ_LR701447.1 GCF_902498825.1 Rhizobium sp. EC-SD404 | reverse complement strand
AAGGACCAAAGAAAGGTCAGCTCAGCGGGCATCCGCTCGGCAAGAATCCAGGCGACGTTTGGGATATCCCGAACGTCAAACACAACCACCGGGAGAAGACCAGTCATCCGTGCCAGTTTCCGGAGGCCTTGATCGAGAGACTCGTCGCAGCTTTGACCAACGAAGGCGATCGGATCGTGGATCCCTATGCGGGGTCAGGAACAACCGGTGCTGTGGCTCAACGCTTGGATCGACGTGCGTTTCTGATCGAGCGGGATTCAAGCTATGCAGCGATCGCCCGCAATCGCGTTGGGCTAGGCCGGTAATAGCGGTTCGATCGCATCGTGCAGACAATTTAAGGGCAGCGCTCAACAAGGCTGTGGCTCTGTGGGTAGTAATGACGAAACTCGGGGATCGGTCCGAAAGGTAAATCTTCACCGACCATATTTATTAGAGAATTAGAATATTTCGGACATTAAACATTAATCCGTCCCAAAAATGTCCCGCGTATATACTTTGTGCCTCACATCCTCCAGTTCTTCAGAATTCCGGTTGGATATGATGACACTTGAACGATTCTTAAAATCGCTGACATCTCGAACCACTTCGCACTCCAAGAATCGATCTTCGAACAATTTCGGCTCGTAAACTAAAACCTCAATTCCGCGATCTCGGATTCGTTTTAAAATCCCTTGGATCGACGATTCGCGAAAATTATCCGAATCCTTCTTCATGATGAGACGAAAGACTCCGACGACGCGTGGTGACATTGATGCCACCCTATCAGCGATAAAGTTCTTTCGGACATCGTTCGCCTCGACGACTGCACGGATTAAGCTCTGCGGAATATCCTCAAAATTTGCTAGAAGTTGCTTTGTGTCCTTTGGCAGGCAGTAGCCTCCATATCCAAACGACGGATTGTTATAATGGCTTCCGATGCGCGGATCTAAACTTACGCCTTCGATAATCGATTGAGCGTCCAACCCATTTATAATCGAATAAGTATCGACTTCATTGAAAAAGGCTACGCGCATAGCAAGGTAAGAATTGGAGAAAAGCTTGATGGACTCTGCTTCTGACAATCCAGTTAGAATTATCGATGCCTCGGGATTACTCGATGCAGAACGAAGTATGTCTGCAAATGCCTCAGCGTCCTGACGCGGTCCACCCACGACAATTCGTGAGGGGAATAGGTTGTCCCGAAGCGCGCGCCCCTCGCGAAGAAATTCCGGAGAGAATAATATCCGATAGTCGGACGATTTAGCACTGAGGTCAGCCGTATACCCAACGGGCACTGTCGATTTAATGACTATGACGGCCGTCGAGTTGATTGATCGAACGGCTTGGACCACACCCTCGACGCTTTGCGTATCGAAACGGTTGGTATGCGTATCGTAGTTCGTTGGCGTCGCGACGATCACATAATCGGCTGCCTCAAAGGCAGCTCGCACATGGCTGGTCGCCGATATCGATAAGTCGCGTTGCAGTAAAAACCGCTCAATGTCCTCATCGGCAACCGGTGATTTTTTGTCGTTGATTTTGGCGATTCGATCGTCATCGACATCATAGACAACAACTTCGTGAGTTGCGGCTAAAAGCACGGCATTGGAAAGTCCGACATAGCCGGCACCGGCGACAGCGATTTTCATCATCAGAAATCAGAGCTTTTCTAGTTGAACACGGCTGAGCATGCTGCAAAGCTCATCTAGGTCACTATCCAGACATGCTGGTGACGAGGCATTTGCTTGGTCGTGACGTATTGTAATTCAGAGCCGCCAACAAACCATTTGACGGGAAAAAGACACATCCTTACTGCCAACGTCTAGTTCGCGTTGTCCACCAAAGCGCGACGTCGGCAGCAAAGAAAAGGACGCGCCATGAAAGGCATCATACTCGCAGGCGGGAGCGGGACGCGACTCTATCCGGTGACAAGCGCAGTCTCCAAGCAGCTGCTGCCGGTCTACGACAAGCCGATGATCTATTATCCGATCTCGACGCTGATGCATGCGGGCATCCGGGATATCTTGATCATTTCGACGCCCGAGGACACGCCTCGCTTCGAGCAGATGTTGGGCGATGGCTCTCGCTGGGGGATCAGCTTTTCCTATGCGGTGCAGCCCTCGCCCGATGGCCTGGCGCAGGCGTTCCTGATCGGGGCCGAGTTCCTCGATGGCAGCCCTTGTGCGCTGGTGCTCGGCGACAACATCTTTCATGGCGAAGATCTGCGCCGGCTGCTCGACAATGCGGCGTCGCGCGAGACGGGCGCGAGCGTCTTTGCCTATCACGTCCAGGATCCAGAGCGATACGGCGTCGTCGAGTTCGACCAGGACGGCAAGGTGTTGAGCCTGGAAGAGAAGCCGAAGCAGCCGAAGTCGAGCTATGCGGTAACCGGGCTCTACTTCTACGATTCCACGGTGGTGAAAAAGGCGAAGCAGCTGACGCCGTCGCATCGCGGCGAGCTTGAGATCACCGACCTCAACCGGCTCTATCTCGACGAAGGCCTGTTGAATGTCGAGATCATGGGGCGCGGCTATGCCTGGCTCGACACCGGCACCCATGACAGCCTGCTCGATGCCGGCAACTTCATCGCCACGCTGGAGCATCGCCAGGGCCTGAAGATCGCCTGCCCCGAGGAGATCGCTTACCGGTCGGGCTGGATCGATGCGGATGAATTGAAGGCGCTTGCCGCACCCTTGGCAAAGAACAATTACGGCCGCTACCTCATCCAGCTCCTCAGCGATCGGGTGCTGGCATGAAGTTCCAGGAACTTGCGCTCAAGGGCGTCTTCCTGATCGAGCCGAAGGTGTTCGGTGACGAACGCGGCTTCTTCATGGAGAGCTTCAACGCGGCGCGGTTCCGCGAGGGCACCGGTGCCAACGTCGCTTTCGTCCAGGACAACCATTCCCGCTCGTCCCGTGGCGTGTTGCGCGGCCTGCATTACCAGCTGCCGCCACATGCGCAGGGCAAGCTCGTGCGCGTTGTCTCCGGCGAGGTCTATGACGTCGCCGTCGATATCTGCCGCTCCTCCCCGACCTTCGGCCAGCATGTGGGTGCGGTGCTTTCGGCCGAGAACAAGCGGCAGCTGTGGATCCCGGCAGGCTTTGCCCATGGTTTCGTCACACTTTCCGACCATGCCGAGTTTCTCTACAAGACGACCGATACCTATGCCCCGGAGTGCGAGGGCGCGATCGCTTGGAATGACCCGGAGCTTGGCATCGACTGGCACATCGCGGCCGATGTCATTCAATTGTCGGAAAAGGATGGCAAGGCTCCGCCTCTGAAGGATGCGAAGCACTTCGAGTAAGCGGTATTCGATCGACGCGTAATTGACGGCAGACGGCCCTTCTCCTTCGGTTGGGTTCGAGAGACGACAGGACAGCTTTTTCCATGACCATTCTCGTCACCGGCGGTGCCGGTTTCATCGGCAGCAATTTCGTCCTTGATTGGCTCAAGGATTCGCAAGAGCCCGTCATCAATCTCGACAAGCTGACCTATGCCGGCAACATGGACAATCTGGCGTCGCTTGAAGGTAATCCGGCTCACCGCTTCGTTCAGGCCGACATCTGCGATGCCGACGCGCTGAAAACGATCTTCGCCTCCGACGATATTCGCGCCGTCGTCCATTTTGCCGCCGAGAGCCATGTGGATCGCTCGATCCATGGCCCGGAAGCCTTTCTCGACACCAACGTCACCGGCACCTTCCGCCTGCTCGAAGCCGCACGCCATGCCTGGGGACCGAATGCTGCCTCAGAAGGCCGCCGCTTCATCCATGTTTCGACCGACGAGGTTTACGGTTCGCTCGACCCCGATGCGCCGGCGTTTTCGGAGACCAACACCTACGAGCCGAACAGCCCCTATTCGGCCTCCAAGGCGGCGGCGGATCATTTTGCCCGCGCCTATCACCACACCTATGGGCTGCCGGTGATCATCACCAACTGCTCCAACAATTACGGCCCATACCACTTCCCCGAGAAGCTGATCCCGCTCGTCATCCACCGGGCGCTGAAGGGCGAACCCCTGCCCGTCTATGGCGACGGCACGCAGATCCGCGACTGGCTCTATGTCGGCGATCACTGCTCGGCGATCCGCCGCGTTCTCGAAGCCGGACGGCTGGGTGAGAAGTACAACATCGGCGGCTTCAACGAGAAGACCAACATCGAGGTGGTGCGCACCATCTGCGCGCTTCTCGACGAACGCCGCCCACGCGCTGACGGAAAGGGTTATGCCACGCAGATCACCCATGTTCGCGACCGGCCCGGCCACGACAAGCGCTACGCCATCGACGCCACCAAGATCGCGACCGAACTGAACTGGCAGCCCGCCGAGACCTTCGACACCGGCATCGCCCGCACCGTCGATTGGTATCTCGCCAACCAGGGCTGGGTCGACCGCGTCACATCCGGCGCCTACAAAAACTGGCTGGAGAAGCAATACGCATGAGTGTGGTGCTGATTGAGGCAACGACCGAACGCCTGCAGACATAGGCTGATCCGATGGCGCGATACATTGTGACCGGCTCAACTGGCTTTTTGGGCTCAGATTTGGCCTTACTGCTTGATCAAAGTGGTCATGAGGTGATTAGAGCCGGCCGGCGCTATGTCGCGCATCACACGACGGTGCATTTTGATCTCGGCGACCTAACAACCTTATCAAACTTGGCAGCGACGGAAGCCGATGGAATATTTCATCTCGCTTGGTCCACCACACCCGCTGTTGCGGAAGCATACCCGCATCAAGACATCTCGACTAACGTAGCGGGAACAGTCGCTCTCTATCAATTTGCTCAGTCGCAGAAGATTCCGATCGTTTTCGTCTCATCCGGCGGAACGGTCTATGGCAATGCGACAATTACGCCGACGCCGGAAACATCGCCCCTCAATCCCGTTGGTGCCTATGGACTGGGAAAATCGTTCGCCGAGCGCTATGCCGATTATTATTCGAATATTGGAGCAGACATACGTATCGCCCGTGTCAGTAACCCCTTCGGCGAGGGACAGTCCGCAGCACGCCTGCAGGGCGTCATCCCCATCTTTGCGAAAAGGATCGCAAAGGGCGAACCCATAACGATTTGGGGTGATGGAGAAAATCTGCGCGATTACATCCCAGTACGTGATGTATCCATAGCGCTCATTAAAATGATGTCACAACAAAGCGCATCCGTTCGAAAAGCATCTGTCTTCAACATAGGCGCAGGCGTGGGCTTATCATTAAATCGACTAATTGCGATTTTGGAAGAAGAAATCGGCTCGAAGGCTGACGTCAAATATCTGGACGCAAGGCCTTTTGATATACATGCCAGCATTCTCGATGTTCACCGTGCCTTAAATTTATTGCAATGGGAGCCAAGCGCTGATCCAGAAAGTAGCGTCCGAAAATTTGCAAGAGCCATCCAAACCAAAAAAATCGAATGACTGGACAATTTAATGGGCGTCTCTCGCAAGAATACTATTCGGTCTTTGATCGAAATTAAAAATAGCAAATTGTTCGATCTAGAACACTATCGAAAGCAGTCGGGCAAAAGACATCTCAGCCTCTATACCGCCATTTATCATTACATCATTTCGGGCGAACGCCGAGGCCTTAGCGCCAACCCCAGCTTTGATCCCAAATACTATCTCACTGCCAACCCCGACCTGAATGGCTGGTCGCTACCCCTTTTCGTCCATTACGTCCGGTATGGCCACAAAGAGGGACGGGCGGCTAAGTCACTAACCAGTGCTACCGATGGCATCTCTAAAAGCATCAAACGAGTAATCATCGACTCAGGGGAATTCGACCTCGATTACTACGCAATTCAGAGCGGCGAACGCTTTAAGAATACCGACCAAGCCGTGCGTCATTATCTGGCAAAGGGCGAATCGAGAGGCTTCAAACCAAACCCAGATTTTGACCCTGTTGTTTACCGCTCCTATTCCGATCTAAAAAATTACGGAGCCCTTTTCTATCATTATTTGCTTCATGGTCGAAAAGAGGGCCGCATCGGTAATTACGATTTCAGCTCGTGTTTTCGGCCTGGAAAACGCGTTTACGATAAATCCAAAGAAACAGTTGCTTTGGTCATTCACGAGGGATCGTTCACCGGTGCCCCCATCCTCGGGATCAACCTTCTTGAGCAATTTTCTCAGACGCACAACATCGTCCTCATCTCCTTGAGAGATGGTCCGCTGCTTCGCTATGCTGCCGATTTCGCCGTCAAGATCGTTGTCGGTGACGTGAACGTCGGCAGATTGAGTTCAGAGTTGCTAGCTGCAAAGCTTATTCGGCCGCTTATCTCAGAATTCAATGTTACCGCCGCTCTCGCAAACAGTGTCGAAACGGCCGCAATTGTGGCGGCGCTTTCAACTGCCAATGTCCCCATCGTGTCACTGATTCATGAATTCGCGACTTATGTGCAACCGCTCACCCTTTCGACTGTGCTGGCAAGCTCCCAGAGAGTGGTATTTTCCTCATCGCTGACCCAGAAATCCGCCCTAGAGGCCGGCATCACGGGTCATTTCCGACATTCGGTGGTGCGGCCTCAAGGTCGCTGTGTGGTTCCCGACGTTGGAGCAACAGCAACGGATGATGCTTCGCGGACTCGGTCAAAGCCTCACGTTGAACTCAGTAAATCTGATTTTCTTTGCATCGGGTGCGGTTATGTGCAGTACCGGAAAGGGGTCGATTTATTTATTGCCACGGCGGCAGCTTACAGACGTCTGAACCCTTCAACCAAAGCGGCATTTGTCTGGGTTGGAGAGGGTTATGATCCGATAAACGACCTCGGCTACTCCGCTTGGTTGAAGGATCAAATCCAACGCAGCGGGCTCGACGATGTTGTCGCCATGATGCCTGTAATGGATGCGAAGGCCTTGCTCCAGCTGTATGGAATGGCCGATGCGATGCTTCTCAGTTCGCGGCTGGATCCGTTTCCAAACGTTGCGATCGATGCAATTGCTGAGGGACTACCTCTGGTCTCGTTCAAGGACGCAAATGGTGTATCCGAATATCTGGAGGACGATGAGTTGCTTTCATCTCTCGTTGTTCCCTATCTGGACATCGAAGCAGCGGCTGCGGCTCTTATCAAACTGAAGTCCGGCGAGAAGAGAAGCCGTAAGATCAGTGAGCATCTCAAGCGACTGGCCGCTAACCAGTTCAACATGGTCGACTATGTCGACGACCTTCGAAGCTTGCTTGAGCAAGCCGTGGCCGTCAGCCGACAAGAGCGAACAGATGTCGAGACGATATTGGAGCATGGCGGCGTCGATTTTGACATGCTCGGTATCCGGGATAGCCCTGATCAGAGAGACGTCGTCTCCAACTACGTCCGGTTGTGCGCTGGTTCTATTAATCGAACCTCGAACGGCATAGAACGTCGGCCCATACCTGGCTTTTATCCAGCTCAGTATGCAGCGTCGCATCCGTCGCTTGCGGAACTGCCATATGAGAACGCTTACGCGCACTTTTTGAGGGCAGGTCGTCCGAGTGGGCCATGGATCCGCGATGTCGTGCAGCTTCAGCAGAGCGACAAACCAGCAGTCAATTTAAAGGATGCGGAGGTGGCCCTTCATATTCACCTTCATTATCCGGACCAAGCTCTGGAAATTTGCCGACGAATCTCCCTCAATCGTTCTCGCCCAACCTTGCTCATCACCGTAACCGAAAAAACCAACAAATCGGTCGCAGCTGAGGCGTTTGCAAACTATTCGGGTTCTGTGGACATTCGGGTTGTCCCAAATAAGGGCCGGGACATCGGCCCATTCCTATGTGGGTTCAAAGACCGCCTGTCTGACTTCAAAGTGATCGGACACATCCATAGCAAGAAGAGCATGGACATTGCTGAAGATACCGTTTCAGTCTGGCGCGATTTTCTGCTCGAAACGCTGCTGGGGGGACGATATGAAGCCTTGGATCAAATCGTGGCAGCGTTTGATCGAAACCCGGAATTAGGCCTGATCTATCCCGAGGATCCGCAGTCCGTCGGATGGACCGAGAATTTTAGCGCTGCAACTCGGATTGCGCCGCGCGTCGGGTTGTCTTCGATTCCGGCATTCATTGAATTTCCAGTCGGCAACATGTTTTTTGCCAGAACTAAAGCGCTGAATAGACTTTTCGGCGCCGAATTTGAATTGTCAGACTTTCCAGAAGAACCGGTTGCTTATGATGGGACGATCCTACACGCCCTTGAACGTCTTACTCCTGTTATCGTGGAAGACGCTGGATACAGCGTGAAAGCCATCCATGGCAAAGGCTTAACCAGATAGCCGGGGTTTAGGCTTTGCTTCAGTAATTATCGCTTGAATGTCTTCGAAAAGGAAACCGCTGTGCCAAGTCGTACATCTTTCCTGACCGCAGCCCGTCGGAAGGGCAATGTCATGAAGGCAGTGATGCTGCGTGATATGCGCACGCGTTTCTTCGATCACGGCCTTGGGTTCCTGATCGTCATCTTCTTTCCGCTCGGACATATGATGATCTTGTTGCTAATCTACAGTGTGTTAGGACGCTCGGCCCCGTACGGCGACAGCCTGATGCTTTTCTTTGGAACCGGCTTGGTCCCAACTTTGGCCTTCATGTACGTCTCTCGGATGATGGTGGTTTCCATCCAAGCCAATAGACCCATGCTGTCATTTCCGGCGATCCGCGTGACCGACATCATTTTCGGACGCGCAGTTTTAGAGGTTTTCGGATCGTGCTTGATGGCAGTGCTTGTGGTTCTAATATTTGCTCTCATGGGACAACCGGCGTTGCCGATTGATCTGCCAAACGCTGTAGCGGCTCTGGCAGCCACCCTTGTATTGGCAATCGGCGTCGGCTTCTTGATGAGCTTGGCTGCTGCGATCATCCCGGCAGTCGCAATGGCGTACATGCTCGCCACCATCCTGGTTTATATTCTTTCGGGGACCCTTTTCGTTGCCTCCTCACTGCCTGCCCCAGTGATCGAGGTCCTAGCTTGGAACCCTGTTTTGCATGGCGTTGAATGGTTACGATCGGCCTATTATTTGGACTATCCCACACAGGTTCTCGACAAGGGATACCTAATCGCATGTGGCGCAATTACTTTATTGCTCGGATTGGGCGTAGAGCGATACACACGAACAATGGTTTATTAGCGCTGTAATTTCCCAGCTAACATGTTGTCTTACTTTAGTGCTGCAGCACCCACGCCTGACTAAG
Source organism: Rhizobium sp. EC-SD404 (assembly GCF_902498825.1). Taxonomy (NCBI): domain Bacteria; kingdom Pseudomonadati; phylum Pseudomonadota; class Alphaproteobacteria; order Hyphomicrobiales; family Rhizobiaceae; genus Rhizobium; species Rhizobium sp. EC-SD404. Next base: position 1,332 of record NZ_LR701447.1, on the reverse strand, counting down.
GTAATAGGTGGCCCCCGCGTGCCATCAGGATCTAACTTATGTAAAAATCGATCGTGCCAAAGCGAAAACAGCTGAGATTGGGGGGGTGACGGCCAGGCCACTAGTCGATGCCGATTTCCTTCAATTTTTGCATTCAGAAGACCATTCACACATTGCGCAAATGCTTGCACTCAGTCCATACACCAACAGATCAGCCCATCGGGGTGGGATCTTACGATTAAGCACAGGGGGTGGCGCGAACCCTTGCAGTTGTCTTCCACATAATTGCGAGGTTTACTTAGCCAATTGACGATGAAGCAGCTTTCCCATCTCGAACGGCTCGAAGCGGAGTCGATCCATATCTTCCGCGAGGTCGCGGCGACCTTCCAGCGTCCGGTCATGCTCTATTCGGTGGGCAAGGACTCCTCCGTCATGCTGCACCTGGCAATGAAGGCGTTCTATCCAGCCAAGCCGCCTTTCCCCTTCCTGCATGTCGATACGACCTGGAAGTTCCGGGAGATGATCGAGTTTCGCGACCGCATGGCGCGCGAGCGCGGCTTCGATCTCGATGTCCACATCAACCAGGATGGCGTGGAGCAGGGCATCAGCCCCTTCGTGCACGGCTCGAACACCCATACCCACATCATGAAGACGGTGGCGCTGCGCCAGGCGCTCGATGCGGGCCGCTATGACGCCGCTTTCGGCGGTGCGCGCCGTGACGAGGAAAAGAGCCGGGCCAAGGAGCGCATCTTCTCCTTCCGCAATGCCAGCCACGCCTGGGACCCGAAGGGCCAGCGGCCGGAGATGTGGAAGATCTACAATACCCGCGTCGGCCAGGGTGAATCGATCCGCGTCTTCCCGCTCTCCAATTGGACCGAGCTCGACATCTGGCAGTACATCCTTGCCGAGAATATCCCGATCGTGCCGCTCTATTTCGCCAAGAAGCGGCCGGTCGTCGAGCGCGACGGCATGCTGATCATGGTCGACGATGACCGCATGAAGCTGCAACCCGGCGAGAAGATCGAAGAGAAGATGGTGCGTTTCCGCACGCTCGGCTGCTATCCGCTGACGGGTGCGATCGAATCGGAAGCCGACGATCTGCCGGGCATTGTGCGTGAAATGCTGATCGCACGCACCTCCGAGCGGCAGGGCCGCCTGATCGACCGCGACGAAGCGGGATCCATGGAAAAGAAGAAGCGCGAGGGATATTTCTGATGCGCGCCACGGCGATTTCAGAGGCGACGACGAACGAAGCAGCCGGCGATGCCGCCGCGACCGTTGCCGATTACCTGGCCAAGCAGGAAAGCAAATCCTTCCTGCGTTTCCTGACCTGCGGCTCGGTGGACGACGGCA
>NZ_LR701446.1 GCF_902498825.1 Rhizobium sp. EC-SD404 | reverse complement strand
GCCTCCGGAAACTGGCACGGATGACTGGTCTTCTCCCGGTGGTTGTGTTTGACGTTCGGGATATCCCAAACGTCGCCTGGATTCTTGCCGAGCGGATGCCCGCTGAGCTGACCTTTCTTTGGTCCTTTGTAGTGTTTCTTCTCCGGGTATTTTTGCGGCACTCGGATCGCATCGAGATTGAATGTGAAGTCATCCCCCTTTGTCGCCCAGACGACGGTTTCATGTCGGCCGGATAGGCGGTGCTTGCAGTGAAGCCCGTGCCCAAAAGACCATACGATCCTGTTTTGCATCTTGAGGCCGATTTCACGCATCAGCGGTATGATGATGCTGTCGAGAGGAATGATCTCGCCGCCACCGACGAAATTTCCCACCTGCCAGCACAATGAGCCGTTGTCGCTGGCGACACGTGCAGCTTCAGCGATGACTTCAGCCTGGTTGCTGGTCCATTCGGCGATCGTGAGATGATCGTCGTATGGCTTTCCGATATTGTACGGGGGCGAGGTGACGACCAGCTGCGCCGATCCTGAGGGCAATGCGCGAAGCTCATCGAGACAGTCTCCGACAACGACCTCGACGGGCGGACGAGTGTTCACGCACGGTGCATTGTCTGCTGGAGAGAGGTTGGCCGAAGTGATGGCTTCCTGAATGCTATTGAATATTGAATGGAATTCCGAAGGCGTTGGATATGTAAAAATTTCAGACATCATCATTTCCCTTTCTGATGATTTATGATGTCTGTAATAAAATTCGCCGTTCAACAGAAAAATGACGATATTTCGAATTCCAAATTAATAACTCCCGCAAAGCAAGCATGTGTAAACAAACTTTATTCGGATTGTTTCTGTGGGGTTGCTGCTATCGTGAGGCCGTAGACCATTGTGACTGCGATGGTCTGATAGATGCCAGCCAGTGCTGGGATGGAGTCTCGATCCGAGCGCAACAGCACTCGGACCACCTGATATTTCTGATTCACATCTGGAGAATCCCGTTTCCAAAATGGGGAGTAACGGGAGGAATGTTGGGGCCAGATGGTGAACGCCGTTTAAGGCTTCGCCCTGTGGTCACTGGACGCGATGGCCAACCCTGGGCTGCTGCGGTCAGTCAGCACCCTTCAGGTGTCGCTTGCGGCGGAACGGAGGTTTGGCTGCTTGGCTATAGCGGTCGATGAGCTCCTCAAGGGCGCTCTCGCTTTGACGCTCGTCGAAACCTTGGGCAGCGAGCAATTCCAAAATCGTCTGGTACATCCAGTCTTGATGTTCTTCTTTGGCCTTCATCGCCATTCGGATCGATCGCCAAAGCCAGACACGAGCAATGTCGTCGCGATCAGGACGTCGCATCTCCCGCATCTCGTCGCGGTAAGACTGCTGCCGTTCCCGTTGCTCCCGCCGCCGGGTGGCTGCTTGGCGAGTGCCGGTCGGCCGTGTTCCAGGAGTTCTCGTCATGTGGGCAGTCCACCCTTGCCAATGTTGACATGGGGGCAGACGGAAATTGGAGTGCGCCGATCATGGCAGGCACGTGCGGTTCG
>NZ_LR701445.1 GCF_902498825.1 Rhizobium sp. EC-SD404 | reverse complement strand
CGCCTAACGAGCTCGTGGCTGACAGTCTCGTTGATTTCCTCGGCGCCCGCTTCGATGATCGTGACGGCCTTGAAGCCAAGCGAGCCGACGAATTCGTGCACCAGTCGGGATTTGCCAACGCCTGCTTCGCCGATCACGGCGACCATCTGGGCTTCGCCCTCGCGGGCGCGCTGCCAGGCCGTCGACAGGGCTTCCAGATCGGTGACGCGGCCGACGAGCGGGGTCAGGCCTTGCCTCATGCGCAGATGCCAGCGCGACAGAGCGCGATTTTCCGCGATGAGTTCAAAGATCGGTCCGCTGCTCGAGAGCTTTGTGCTTGCGGCCACGTCGGTCGGCGTAGCGGAGACGAACCCGCCGGCGCTTTCGCGGGCGCGCGCGGTCAGCGCGATCATGTTGCGGTCGAGCACCGAGGCGAGCTCGATCGCGTCCTTGGTCACTGCGCCTGAAATGCGCAGCGCGCCTGCCACCCCCGGCGCTTCACGAATAAACGCCTCGCCGGAATCGATGGCGACACGCAAGGCAACGTTCGAGCCGGCTTCGCGCATTACTTTTTCGAAGATCGATAGGGCAGCGCGGCACGCACGCACGGCATGTTCCTCCAACGCACGATCCGCGCCGAACGCCGCAGCGACCAGGCCGTCGCGGATCTCAAAAATAATACCGCCTTGCGCGGTGGCCAAATCGATGACGCCATCCATCAGGGGATCAATCGCCGCGGCCAGGGCTTCCGAATCCGACCCGCCGATTTCCGTGCTGGAAAAATCGGCCACGAGGACACTGATCGGCCTCTTGGCGCTTCCAATCGCATGCTGCCGGGCGGGGGCGGTCACCTCGTCCGCAAAGCGCTTCAAATTGTCGATGAAACGAGTGAAAGCAGGCTCGGATTCGAGCAGAATATGGTTGTTGCTCTCCAGTTCCACGTAGCGCGCATTGGGTATGCCGCTTGCAAAGGCGCACCCCGACGCGATCGGCACGACGCGATCGCCCTTGGCATGCATGACCAGCGTCGGGACGGCGACGCGCCCCAGAAGGTCGGTCACGTCGATATCGGCGAAGCTTTCGGCGAGCCGGTAAGCATTTTCCGGCGTCACGGTCATCCGCTGCAGTTCGTTGTACCAATCCATCTGTTCCCGGGTGGCGCCGGGGATGAAAGTGGACGTGAAGACCTGCCGAAAGACGGGGTCATCGCTGCCCCAGCCCTGCCGCATCAAAGTGGCCATCGCTTCTCGAAGCCGGATCTCCTCGGGGTCGCCGCGCGCCCTCCAACCTTTGACGTAGCCGCCATAGAGGGCGAGGCCGCGCACGCGCTCGGGATGCCGGACCGCGTAAGCGACCGAGATGGCGCATCCCTGTGAAACGCCGAGCAAGACCACCTTGTCGTATCCTGCCGCATCTACGATGCTTTCCAAATCGGCCACCATCGCGTCGAAGCTGATGTCCTCCACGTCCCATTGCGACATGCCGTTGCCGCGTTCGTCGTAGCGGATGAGCGTGTTCCTCGCTGAAAGCTCCCTGATCCAGTGTCGCCAGACAGGGCTCTGCGTGTCGAAGCGCAGATGCGACATCCAGTGGGCGGCGCGCACCATCGGCGGCCCACTCCCGGTCATCGCATAGGCCACACGCACGCCGTCACGCGTCGTGCAGTCGCGCACGACCATCTGGACCGCGTCCTCGGCGTCTCGGGCATTGTCGAGCGGCGGGGTTGGCTCGATCGCCGGCGGCGGACCGCTCACCGATCTCGTGCGCGCGCTCTTTGCCAGCATGTCGACCATCCGCGAGAGCTCAGGCTCTTCGGGAGCCAGTCCATGAAGTTCCTGCGCGTAGCGCAAGGCCGTGTCGGGTTCGTTTGCCGACAGCGTCTCGACAAGGCGGCGCAATGCCTTGAGGTGCAGGATTTCCAGCTCATTGGCATGCGCGATGCGCCATGCTTCGAAGTTCGGGCAGCGCGGCAGGGAGAGGTCGTCGAGAAAGCGACCCCGAAAGGAGTTCGCGAGCGCTTCCAGTTCGGCCCGGTTCAGCGTGTCGAACGGCTTTGCCGACATGGCTTGCACGAAGTTTATGTCCGTCGCGACCGCTCCCGGCGCGATGGCGACGGAATTTCGGTCCGCCATGAAGATATCGCCGTCCGAGTCGTTGAGGATTCCGCGTATCTTCGAGAGGCTCCAGCGCAGGGCACCGCGAGGGTCATCGGGCACGTCCCAGAACATCTCACAGAGGCGTTCGCGACGCTGTGGCTGCCTGACGACTGCGAGGTAGGCGAGAAGCGCACGTGTTTTTCGAGACGGAGGCAGTCGGACCGACTGTCCATCGCGCACAAGCTGCAAGTCCCCGAGGACGTTGATCCTGATCTCTGAGGCCATGGCGTCTCAAACGAGACCCCCTCCTCAATATTAGCACATTATTGCGTCGTCCAACGCAAATTCAACGCTCGCTACCACCCTCGTTTCCATGGTCGTCGGCGACAACGGTCAACATCGGACGATGCAGAGCCAAGAGAGCTCCGGTTCGATCAAACAACCGAAACCCCAGTCCACAGATCAACACGAAGGAAATGATCATGTTCAAGTCCACGATCCTCGCCGCGCTCGCTTTCGCGTCCTTCAGCAGCCTCGCCACCGCCGGTATCCTCGACGTCAATCCTTACGGCGAAGAAACCTGGCGCACTCAAAGCCACTCCGTAGAGCGCCAGTCCGTCCACAAGAACGCAGAACGCGGAAGCTCGGGCTTCCCCAACCGCTGGCGGACGGACATGCCGGAAGCGATGCCGGCGATCGTACCGTACAACGGAGCGTTTCGCTGATCGGCCACCGCTCCGAATTAGCGCCCTATGACCCGTCGCGACACGACGCGGCATGCCCGCGTCGTGCTTCGCTTTCCGGTTCCGCAGCTAGGTCCGATCGCGGTCGATACTGCGGCGCCCGATGACCAACAAAACCCGACCTTTGCGCGGAATGCACGCGCACAGCGCTGATGCGCTGGTGACATGGCGAGGGTTCGGCTTCGCATCGGTCGAACAACAGTGTCCACCGTCGTGATCGGACCTGATGATGTCTCAACTCTGGGAGGTTGCAATGAAGCAGATTGACGAAGCCAAACTTCAGGCCTTCATCGGAAAGATGCTTGTCGATCTCGGCGGCGCCTATAGCGTGCCGACCGTGCGCATCGGATTCCGGCTCGGCCTGTTCGACACGCTCAACAACCACGGACCGATGACGTCCGACGAGTTAGCCGAACGAGCGGGCAGTCTCGCGCCACGCTACATCCGCGAGTGGGCGCTTGCCCAGGCTGCCGGGGGGTATATCGACTACGATCCCGACACCGAGCGGTTCAGCCTGTCGCCCGAGCAGGCCATGGTCTTTTCCCAGCAAGAAAGTCCCTTTTATCTCGCCGGTGCCTTCGATCTGGCCGCCGCAATGATCGAGGGTGAATCCAAGGTCGAGACTTCCATGCGCACAGGCGGGGGCGTGCGCTGGGGCGACACGGCCGGGTGTCTTTTCTGCGCCACGGGGGCGTTCTTCAGGCCCGGCTACGTCAACAACATTGTCCAGAACTGGATGCCGTCGCTCGACGGTGTGGTGGACAAGCTGCAGGAAGGCGCGCGCGTGGCCGATGTCGGTTGCGGCGTCGGGTTTTCCACGTTGTTGATGGCTGAGGCCTATCCGAACAGCGAGTTTGTGGGCTTCGATTTCCACGAACCGTCCATCGACGAAGCGCGGCGGCATACAAGAGACCACGGTGTCGACGACCGCGTCCGGTTCGAGGTCTCGACCGCGAAGGATATCGAGGAGAAGGACTTCGATCTCGTCACCTTCTACGATTGCCTGCACGACATGGGCGATCCACGCGGTTGCGCCGCGCATGTGCGGGAGATGCTGAGCGACGACGGGACCTGGATGATTGTTGAGCCGATCGCAGGGGACCAGCCACGTGACAACATGAACCCGATCGGGCGGCTCTACTACAATGCGTCCACCATGCTCTGCGTACCGACGTCGCTCGACCAGGAAGTGGGCGAAGGACTGGGAGCACAAGCGGGGGAAGCTCTGTTGACGGAGGTGGTCAAATCCGGCGGGTTCACGCGCGTACGGCGCGCGGCGACCGGCCCATTCAACATGGTGATCGAGGCGAAGGGCTGACAATCCGAAGCGATGCCCTTCGAGTGCGCTCGCTGGTTGCGTCATCTGATGTGCGCTATTCGATTGAAAGTCGCGTTGTACGCCAAGGGTCTGAACTGCGAGCCGCATCACATGCAAATGAATTATGCTGCGGGGGTTACCCTGCTCGGGCTCAGTGAACAGTGTGTCCA
>NZ_LR701444.1 GCF_902498825.1 Rhizobium sp. EC-SD404 | reverse complement strand
GCTTGGCGAGTGCCGGTCGGCCGTGTTCCAGGAGTTCTCGTCATGTGGGCAGTCCACCCTTGCCAATGTTGACATGGGGGCAGACGGAAATTGGAGTGCGCCGATCATGGCAGGCACGTGCGGTTCGACAGTGGTGGGAGCTGAAAGCGGTCGCGATCAGGATGAGTGGGTTTATCATTGGCAAGCACGAGGGGCGGGATGCCCCTGCAAAAATGGTGTGTCGAAAATTCCATCGGCGCAATGCCGAGAGCCATCGATTTGGATCAGGGACTGCGCTTGCCAAAAATTCGCCAAGGGCTCTCGCGGTGCTGCAACAGCCACTCACAGCAAACCGCGTCCATTCCGTGAATCGGTTTTGTCGAAGCTGGAATCAAAAATATCGACAGCAATACAAATCGTAAAAAATCAGATCGATGTGTCTGAATGTGCCCGCAAATCGAAATGCATTCCGGCAACACGACCTGCAGGAGCTGCTGTCGTCGGTCGGCTCAGACCGCGAGCGACCAAAAATGGCTCTCGGTCCCAGGAGCCGTGATCCTCAGGAGGTGAATATTCGGCCGTGATGTCAACACTGACGCCGTTAGGCGAATCCGTCGGTCAGCCTGTAAACGGCGTTCATCGAAGAATCACCAAAGTCACGTCGTGAATCATCGCTGTCGGGAGCTGCAACGGCCGGTATCCCGTCACTGACGTCCTGGCTCGGGCATGCCGGTTGGACGGCGTATGAAACGGACCATCCAAACGAACGGACGCATCCATTTGCACTTCGACCGAACGGACTTGCTTGGCTTCCGTCGGGCAGCTTCCCGCCGCAGGTCGATGCGGAGGCATGAACAACGCCGTCACCGCGTGAATCGGAATTGTCGCAAAGAGAATCGCGAATATCGATCTTTGAATCGCCGAAGCACGCATCGAGAAGATGTGCGGAGACATCACCTCAATTGATCCTGCCCCGCACCAAAATCAAAACGCCTTCATAACGATGCTATGTGGACCATGGCTTTTGTGTAGGTAAAGGCATCCGGCAGGGCTTCGACGTGTCAGGTAAGGCCCCCCGGCGAAGGTCGATTGTGCCGTCACGTCAACACTGCGCATTCTTGTGGTCGATAGCTCCGGGCCTTTAAACGCCGTTCATAGATGAATCGGAAATCTCAAGGTACTGGCTATGGACAGGGCGGCGAGGGGACTGCCGTAGGGTAGTGACCTCCTTCCGATCGAGCTGCTCCCTCGCATGTTATCGAGCAGCGTCCGCTGTCTGCGATGCAGCTCGGCGTTCGCTGATTGCCGCTGCGTCTCATTAAGACTCTTCACCTAAGCACAGGCATTGATCCAGGTTTTATTAGATGCTTCACAATCGCCTCGACCGCCTGTCTATCAGCCAAAATCATGTCCCTGGCATTTGGCAGGTTTCAAGGATGGCATCGATCTGCTCTTTGATTTTCAGTTTTGACCGGCGAAGACGGTCGATCGGGCACGGCTCTTGCGACATTATAGACACGGGATGCGCCGAGTTCATCGACGCTTCCATGATCCTGGCGAGGTCGGTCGTGATCGCGTCGAGATAGCTCCGCCGACTGCCGATTGGTGCTTGTCGTCGGAGCATGACATGGCCGCCATCCTCGCTCATTTGAACGGAGCCGAGGATTGTCACCGAACCGTCAGTGACGCTGCCCTGTGAATTAAACAACAGGTACGGAGTCTAACCTCGACGACCATTGCCTCTAAAATGACTTGCTCCATTCCAGCTCGACTGCGTGCCGATCAGCGTTTGACGAAACTGCACCGCTATACGACAAAGCCACGCTTCCGAGCTGATTGAATCCGAGCTCCAGGCCAGCTTCGACCACGGCGGAATCGCGGGCTATCGGCGCTCCTTGAACGACGAAGTTGCTTGACCCAGCGAAGTTCATGGTCGTTTCCGTGAACTCATCGCTGAAGGCGTGCTGCCAGCCAAGCATGCCGAACACTTGTCCCCCTGTCCCACCAATCGCGACGTCATGCGCGAAGCGTGAACCGACCGTTGTCACAAAGGTATCGCTGCTTGCACCATTGGCAGAGAGCGCGGATGCCCCGCCTGTTTCGGTAAAGCCGTCAGTTGCACTTCCCACATAGGCCAGATTGAGGAACGGCTGAAGAGTGCTGGCTCCCAAAGCAACATCATAAGCGCCCTCCAAGAAGACCTGGCCCGTTTGGCCATCGTAGTCAGCCACCAACCGCTCACTCAGTCCTCCAGCAGCGAGCATCCGCTCGGTCTCAATACCGTGGAATGCGTAACTTGCGCCTCCACTGATCTGGAACTGGCCAAACCGGGTCCCGCCGTAGATGGCGAGTTGAAGAGTGTCGATCTCACCTGTCGCCCCAGGAACGGCAGATTCAAGATCGGCAAATTCGTACCCAGCAGCGGCACCCACATGGAACCGGTCATTGAGAACCGTGTCTGCTCCAAACAATATCCCCGCAGCTGTCGTCGAAAGTTCTGCGCCGTTGCCCTCCCGCTCGCTCCATGAGCCGGTTGCTTGCGCCCATAGCGAAGGACCCTTTGCATCGCCCCCTATGTCTAGAGCGCCTGGACCATAGGCGAGGACTGGAACCGAAGCTTGAGGCGGGGCCAAGGCTCCAGCCATCCGTTGAGACAACGTTGCTCTGAGGCGCGTCGCACCTTCAATGCCGACACCCTGAGTTGAAGGGTGCAAGTTGCCGCTTAGCTGATCGAGCACAGCCGCCGCTTGTGCGAGATCCGTGACATTGGAGAATGCGCCGGACAGAGCACTCGATGGCATTTCATCGATTGCGTCCGCGACAGCGAGCTGGCTGGCATTGGTCGCGGCGGAAGAAAACGCTTGTGTCTTGGCGATGTCAGCTAAGACAGCGTTGCCCGTGTAGGTCAGCTGCGTGTCGAAGAACGGCGAGTTGTTGTCGAAGGTGAACCGTCCGCTGATGCCGCCAGCGGCGGTAAATACCGACTGCGCCGAGCCAGGAACGAAGCTGGCAAGCTGCAAGATCGCGCCATCGGTTATCGAGGCGCTACCGCCGACAGCGATGGTTCTGCCTACCGAGCCCGGGGTGGCCCTATAGATCGAGCCGTCATTAAATGCGGCATCACCTGTCACGCGGAGATTGGTATTGGGGTCATTGGCGACAACCGTGCCACCAGTTCCGCTCACGAGAGACCCGATCTGGCCCCCTCCGGCAAGCGTCGCCCCGGACAGAACATCAACTCGACCACCAAGGCTACCGTTGACGTTGATGCGACCCGCTTCGATGCGTGTTACGCCGTTGAAGCCGGAGGAATCCGCATTGAGAGTGAGCGCATTGCTGCGCGGCTTGACGAACGTCCCGGCTCCCTCGACAACCTCATCAAAGATGATGTCGCGGTTCTGATTGAAAACGAAAGTGCCCGAGTTGCTGACGGAACCCGTGCCGGGGGCAGGGGCATCTCCATTGCCCCAGAGAAGGGTCGCACCGCTCGATACCGACGTCGATTCAAACTCCCCTTCTCCAAAGGCCGTTGCAGAGCCCGAGGTCGCGCCGAGACGCTCAAAATTGACCACGCCCGCGATGTCGAAAGCGATGCCGTTTTCGAGGTTGAGCGTGTCAGTGCCTGTCCCGCCATCCGCAACGCCGACCAGCCGAGAGCCGTTCTGAAGATTGAAGACATCATCACCGCCGCCGAAACGCACTGCGACACCATTGCCGCCAATCAGCGTTCCAGAGTTGGTGACGACATCATCGGCATCGAAATAAGAGATGATGGCTTCGTTCGCGCCACCCTCCATCGTGCCGGTGTTAAGGATCATGCTCCGTCCGTATGTGCCATAGGCATGGTTTGGCGAGCGAATGATGCCGTGGTTAGTGATGCTGGCAAACCCGATCGAGGAGATCGCCGCTGCAGGGGCTTCAATGATTGCTCCCTCATGATTGATGATGGTGGCGTGCGACGAAATCGCGATGCCTTCCGATTGGTTTGGCGTCGGTCGATCCGATCGCGTCCCTTCTGCGCCGGTGCCTGCAATGCGGCCCCAATTCTCGACATACCCGACACCGTCGATATCGACTCCGTCGCCGTCGCCGAGCCCGGTACCATCGTTCTCGCCTAGGATAGTTCCGTAGTTGAAAACGGTCCCATTGAGCACCTCCCCAGAAATCGGACGGTGACGGAAGCTACGATCTGACGTCTGCTGATCTCCAATGACGAGGAGATCAGAACATGCGCAAACGCAGGAACCATGACGCGGGCTTCAAGGCTCGCGTGGCGCTGGAAGCCGTGAAGGGC
>NZ_LR701443.1 GCF_902498825.1 Rhizobium sp. EC-SD404 | reverse complement strand
ATAACAGTCCGTCTCCTACGTTAAGGGCTGATTGCAATTCTGCGGTTCGCGTCCATGTGGACGTAAAGCGTTTCGCGTCGCCTACAACGGCGATGCGGTGAAGACTCCTGTTTCGTCATGATTGCCGACCTGGCCACAAGAGGCAGAAGGCGTCGCCTTTCTCAACGGCGGTGGGACGGCACTTTGAAAGCCGGTAGTCCAAGTACTTCCAGATCGCGAAATGTCGCGCAGGCTTCAAGCACCTTGCGGATTTTGTATTTCTCCAGTTCGACCACCGTTTGTTGCTCTGTGGCGGCCCGCAGATCTCTGATCAACAGGATGAGTTCATTGTCGCTGATCGTTGTGTCGCTGGCCAAGTGCGCAGCAATGGTCTCGATATCCACCATCAGGGTCAACACCTCTCTACCTTTCTGTCCCCTCGGCATAAAAGGACGAGGTTCACTGGCGAGTTCAATCCTGGCTTCATTTCTCCACAGGACGATGGTGAACGGAAGGTTGTCGCGTTAAGGCAATTAAGAAGTAAAATTTCTCATTGACGCGTCTGCGCTTCAACGATCAGTCCGTCGTTCACGGTGCTGAGATTTTCGCACGCGCGATCGACCGGAGTACGGCGGCGGGGTAGCCGTACCCTCTCGGAGACGGCCCTTTTGCGACGTGAATTTTCGTTGGAACTCATATGCTCACGAAATCTTATAGCTATAGAAAGCCCCGACAAGAGGGCGGTTTGCAGCTATCGAGATGCTATCGTCCCTTCCATCTCGATAGCTGCATCTTCGTGCAAGAGCGCCGCGCTCGCCAAATGCGACAGACGCGGGCTTCTGCTTCAGATGCCTTATCCCTGCCGCCTAATTCCTATCTCCTCTCGGTTGCTTCGAAAACTTCATCTCCCCCACGCAAGCAGATTTCGGCTCACGCCCACCCGCTGCGCGCCCGTAGAAAATGGTTAGCCTCCCCGATCTGCACGACAGCATCGCGCTTTATTCTAAGCGAAACTGCCAGACCGCGTCGGGGCCTTCTTGCGTTACAATTAGGGACAAAGGCGTGCACAAACCTAGAGATATGTAGACACAATGCGTTGAGGGCAGCCCACTAGGATAATCCGCCGCAGCTGCAACAGCGAGACGCCCCGCGATGCCTGTCGCGGCTTCTCGACGAAATCTGCGAGGTAGCGGTTACAGTCCCATCATCTCGACCGCCGCGCGACCATTCGGCCCATAGGGATTGCCCAACGTCTCCCACATATCCTGATGAAAATAGTTGTGGCCGACGACGAGTTGCGCAGATTTTCCTGCAGCCTGCACAGCCGCAGCAAAATCCTTAGCCTGGCGAATGAACTCCGGTGTTTCCAGGGTGCCGTAGGAGACGAAAAGCGGAGCATTGATGCGATCAATATGGCGCTGCGGGCTCATTGCCTCTTCCATCGCGTCAGTGAATGCGATGTAGTTCCTGCGATAGGAAAGTCTCACTGGCTCCATGTCGTACATGCCGCTCATCAGGAGCCCACCCTTCACCGCGTCATCTGCCAAACCAAACTCCGTCCAATTGGTCGTCAGCGCTACAGCAGCAAGGTGTCCGCCAGAGGAGTGACCACCAATATAGACACGGTCGGGGTCCCCGCCGAAACTATCGGCGTTCTTCACCACCCAAGCGACGCCGCGACGTACCTGGCCCGCTAATACGTTTAGGTCGTTGTTCGCCTCGCGCACATCGGAGAAATCGAGCACCACGAAGTGCGCGCCCCGATCCATGAACATCTCAGCCTCAAAGCCGGAATCCCCAGCATTGCCATACCGCCAAGTTCCGCCATGGATGAAGACAAAGACTGGGGCTTGCCGGCGGTCTGCCCGATAAATGTCCATCCCTTCATCGGGATGATCACCATAGATGGCCCGCTCAGGATAGCCTCGTCTGACGCGCAGATCGTAGCTGAGCGAATAGATGCGCGAGTCGATCTCATCGAGAAGCGGCTGATAGACCTCTTGTCGATACGCCGCATCCAATTCTTCTTGGTCGAGCTTAAGCCAGACTGGCGGGCCTTTCACGTGATCGTCAGGCATTCCGTACTGACATGTCGTTTGGCCGAGAGCAGGAATGGCGAGTAGGCTCGTCGCGGATGTGAGGGCGGTACGACGAGTAATCAGCGAACCGGGCAGCAAAGGCATGTAGGGACCCTCCCTGGCTGGATGAACAATGCGCCGACATCATCAGGCGAAGATCACCACATTTGGAATCAATCTTGATGAATGCCGCTGCTCGCGGGGGTCGTAGTGAAAGCATTACACTGATCCTTTCGAGCTTACGGCCGCCTGTCCTCCTTCGGCTGTAATTACCCAAATGCTTCTGAACGGGGACCAGACGGGAATTAATGAGGGACGTGGTTGATTAAGGTGTCGCGAAACATTGCGATCACATTTGCCATGCCATTTCACCTGCGTTGGAACAGAGGCGCGAGCCCAGTGTTGCCTCCTCGCAAAAAGCAAGAGGAGGCCAGGAAATGGACCACAGCAGACACGTCAGGCTTACGGACATCGAAATAACCGACCGCAACCTCAAGGGTGCGACTGTCTATGGCGCCAACGACGAAAAGGTTGGCACCATCGCGCATATGCACGGCGTCGGTAATACCGGGCGAGTTGTCATCGATGTCGGCGGCTTCCTTGGCTTCGGCGCAAAGTCTGTCGCAGTCGCGGCCAGCGAACTCGACATCATGCGCGACGAAAGCGGGACGGTTCATGCCGTCACCACCTGGACCAAGGACCAGCTCAAGGACATGCCTGAGCATAAAGACTGAACAGAATGGCCCTGTAAACGCGGGGCTCTTCACCCTATCGACGGGTCAAAGCTCGACCCGTCGATGATTGCTCCATCAATGCGCACGCGATGGCCTCGTTGCTTTCGCGCGGTCCTTTGCCGCGTAGCCGGTGCAGCCAAAGATTAGCGGGAAATACAACAACGAACGATGTGGATGGGCGCTGGGAACTGCTGCGACACGTGCTTAAAGATAAGATAAAACGACGTGTTCAATTGCTGTTCCAGTAGTCGTCCTTGGGAACGACCCGGTCCTGAAGTTCGCATAGGCTTTTGGCATAGCGTCGCGCGGCCTTTGCTGATCCGGCGAGTTTGTAATGACGATCGGCGACATCCATCGTGCTGTGCTGAAGAACGCAAGGGATGAGCCGTGCCAGCTCCGGTCGTTCGATCGCGAAGGTCGTGGCTGCCGAGCGACGGAAGTCGTGGAGCCCCATGGGCTTGCCGAATGCGGCACTGATCTCGCTCCGCACGGAGGCATAGAGCCGATCGGCGGTAAGAGGGGTGCCGCGCTGCGAGACCCAGAACGCATTGTGGTCATACGCGCCCGGCTGTCCCGCGCGCATGAGCCGCGGCCGTACGTGATTGAGATAGTGCTCGACGAAGGGCCGGAGCTCCGACGGTATGGCAAAAGCCTCCTCTCGCTTCGACTTGGTGTCCTCGGGGTAGAGACAGAGGGTGACACCACTAACTGAGCGGATCAGATGCCGATCGACGGTCAAGCTAGCGAGGCTGCGCCGGCGGATTGGCCAGAGGCTCAGCAGGGCAATGACCAGTCCGATGCGGTACGTGATCTCGTTCAAGAGATGGCTCGCGGAAGGGGCAGCCTTGGCACGCTCCATCAGATCGATACCGAACGCATACGTCTCGGGCGTTGGGGTGAGGGCAGGGTAGCGGTTGAGCGGTTCCGCCTCGTTCTGGAGCCGGCGCTGAAAACGCCGGAGCCAATCCCAGTCGCGATCAGGGGCCATGATCCGAGCGGTCTGATAGACACCATCGACGATTGACGCGGCTGTGGTCATGCGGACCTCGTCGCGCAGGACTGCGATGAACGCGCGGACGCGCTCTCGCGTCAGTCGCTCGATCGGCAGCTCGTCGAGCGCGCCGGTGACATGATCACGCAGATAGGCCAGCCAGCGGCCATAGCCGATCTCCGCATGCCGACGGGTGCCGCAGCTCCAATGGGCTGCAGCTCCCGCCTCGTCGTCGAACACATCGCCTTGCTGAAACGCAGCATCGAAAGAGCGACGGTCCGGTTCAGGCCAGTGGCTTTGCGGAGGATGCTTGAGGCCACCGAGACAGCCGCTCTTCAGGATGTGCTGAGCCTCGCTCATTTGTCCCGCTCTCCCTTCTCCGGCTTGGCCTCTGCAGACTCGTCCGTCGCGGGTTTTGCCTCTTCACGCTTGTCATAGAGCAGCTTCGGCTTGGTGGCTTTGGCGGGTTTGGCCTTGGCGGGAACGGTCTTGGCAGAACCAGTCTTTGCGTGCTGACGGCGGCGGCCGAGCTTGGCGCTCTCATCAACGATGAACTTGCCATAGACCCTGCTCGATCGCTCCGTGCCGAGGCCGGCATAGGTCATCGTCGTCTTGGTGAACGAATGGCCAAGCACCCCGCGCACGGTCTCAAAGTCCTCTGGATGGGCATCGAGATAGAGCTTGGCCGCCAGATGGCGGAACTGATGCGGCGTCATGTGAATGCCGAGTTCCTTGCGAACCGCGCTTTTGATCAGATTGGCGAGATTGGCCTGGCTGCGCCCATCACCTCCCGGCTGGACGAACACCTGGCCATGGCTGTTTGCCTGAAGTGCCGGGAGCATATTGTTCTGATACCAGAGAAGGGCCTCGCTCAGATGTTCCGAGAGCTCGAAGAAGAGATCCATGCGCTTCGATTTGGTCTCGGCAGCGGGGATCAGAATGCGGGCCTTCGCCTTGCCCCGGTCGAATTTGATGTGGCAACCGAGATCGAGTGCAATGAGGTTCTGCGAGCGCATCGGCGCATTGAGAAGGATGCCAATCGCCAACCCAATCTGAAACTGACGTGCGGCTTTGGCCAAATCGCGCGCCATCAACTCCCGGCCTTTACGCATGAGCTGATCAGGCAGGCGGAAGAGCTTGGCGCAGAGGGTCTCATCGTCGAAATGGCGCAGCAGGGTCTTGTTCTTCTGGGTCAACCCGACGGGAGAGTGCCGAAAGTGCTTTGTCTTCTTCTTGAGCACTGCGATCTCAGCAGCCGCGAGCTTCACATGGAGCTCTGCCACCGCCATCAGGCACTGGACCAGGCTGCCGAGGAAAGCGCTCGTGGTGCCGTCGCTCTTGCGATAGGCAACGATGATCGCCTTCAGGGATTCAGGCTTCACAAGATCCGCGAGGCAGAGCGGGGTGGTGCCACCACTATCGACCACCGCAGCATAACTGAGCCGCAGATATGCTCGGATCTGACGAAGCGTCGACTTGGCGAGCGGGCGCAGCGGGGCGTCTGCGTCCTCAAGGTCCGGATCCTCACGCATCTTGAGATACGCTTCGGCATCGGCACGGAGCTCAGATGGCAGGTCGTCCCAAGACGACTTACGCGGCTTTGCGAAGCTGACCTTCTGCAAGGCCTGCAAACCCTCTTCGGGATGATGGGCGCGCAGCCGCTCCCAGAAGGTAGGGACTTGGCGAGCCAGATCCTGCGGGTCATGCAGCACTGTCCGATTGGTCAACCAGCCCAGATAGGACTGCACCGTCTCGTCCGTCACTGCCGAGGGCTCAATGTTCTGGA
This sequence comes from Rhizobium sp. EC-SD404, assembly GCF_902498825.1. Classification (NCBI taxonomy): domain Bacteria; kingdom Pseudomonadati; phylum Pseudomonadota; class Alphaproteobacteria; order Hyphomicrobiales; family Rhizobiaceae; genus Rhizobium; species Rhizobium sp. EC-SD404. The sequence continues at coordinate 1,865 of NZ_LR701443.1, read as the reverse complement.
GGGAGCAGAACCCCATGAAGGTCACCAGACCCGCTGCAGTCTTGCGATCGGCCTGAGCCCGCTTTGCCAGCTCTCCCCAAATCAGGCACCTCATGGCACGACCACGAACGCTATCGACGAAGCCTCCATGTACCAGCGCCTTGCTAACGAGTGAGCGAGTGTTGGTGAACGTTTTTGGCGTGATGCCGTGGGCGGCCGGATTGATCGCTTCAAGGAGACCGCGAAGGACAGGCGGAGACGCCTCGACATAGGCTGGGTCTTTAGCTGACATCTCGCAGGTGCGGCGCAGGGCCGAGACGAGGTCGCGCTTCTCGTTGGGCTTGAGCGGAGTCAACTCGATCAAGCGCATGAGGTCGGCCACGGAATGGACCGTCATGCTGACGGTGAAATCGAAACTGATCTGGTTCATTTTGCTGCTCCAAAACTTGGTTTGGTCAATCGATGTCAGAAGCGGTCATTCGGGAGTTCTATCGCATAAAAGGTGGAACGACTTTTGCCGGAGAGTTCTCCCGAGAGCCGCCTAAGTCACTGTTGTTGCTGGTCATCATCCGCCCTCCAGTAGCCGTCCGGAACGACGTTCAGGATCCTGGAAATCTCGCTCTCGGGGACCCGGCGAGCGCCGCCGATCTTGACCGACGCAATGATGCCTTTCGCGATCCAACGCCGCATTGTGCGGTCCGAGCAGGCGAGGAGGGATGCGGCTTCCGAGACGCGCAGCAGCATCACAGCTGACCCTTGGGAGAGCTTTGGGCGTTATCCGGGTTCCGGTTGGATGGGTCGTTCGGTGGAAGCTGTTTGCCGGCGAGCTCGCGGGCGAATGCAGCTCCCAGCAGAGCCGCGAGACGATGCAATGCGTCTTCAGGCTCGGAGCGGGAGGCCGCCTCTGGGATGATATTGGTGGTTGGGCGCGGTCGATCTGACATGGATCGACGTTCGCTGACCGGACGTCGGCGGTCTAAATGGCCAATTTAAATATTTTTTGATTCTCGGATCACCAAGGCATCGCGGACATGTCGACGCCACGCGTCAGGGCTTAGCTCGATGCCCAAGATGTCCCCAAAATCCATGAGGTAGCGGATCAGCGGCCCGCCAGCCTTGCCCTCGCGCTTGTCGCCTGGGCTGGCGACAGATGTGGCAATCTCACGCCCCAAAAACTTCTCCCAGATCGTCAGCATGTCGTCGATCCATGCTTCCAGCGCTCGGTCGCCAGAATTGCCGCGGCGCGTCAGCAGCCCATAAACGCGTTCATGTCGTTCAAGAGCAGGCCTGACGCGTTCGGTTATCCATGTTGCGGCCATCGCCGCGGCAGCTGGGTCAGGCGATTCCACAAGCAGCCGAATATTCTTGAAAAGCTGCGGCAAGTCGGTTGCGCGGTGAATCATCATTGCGTTTATGATCACTTCGTCGCCGCTCCCGTCTTCGAGATCTTCGAGGGTGAAGGTCCGATCGGCATATTCTGTCGATCCCTCAGGTTCCAGATAGGTGAGCAATCGCCGTCGGTGTCCCGCCAGGTCCTCTATCGCCCGCTTGTTCGTCAGGGGATGTGCGACAAGCTCCGCTATTTCATCAGCGCTTCTGCGAATGCCTTCTAGCCGGGCCGCGAAAGTAAGGGTCGACACCGCATATGAAGCTTTCGCTGTTAATCTTGGACCGCGAGTGTCCCCAAACCTCAACGACAGGTAATAAAGGCAAGCATCTGCTATGCGCTCCTCGAACTTGGCGCGAACAGGATCCTGAACGTATTTCGGTGACTGTTTGCTAATGAAACGAAGCAAAAAGTACTGATACCTCGATGGCAGATTGACGATTCTGAGCTCCTGCGCCTTCTTTCGAGGATATGGCCCTGCCAGACGACCCATCTTCAG
>NZ_LR701442.1 GCF_902498825.1 Rhizobium sp. EC-SD404 | reverse complement strand
GCACAGAATTTAAGCGCCAGAGTGCTGTTTCTTATTTATGGGGGAACAGCAATGCTCAAGCAATTCCGGAACGATCGAAGCGGCAACTTTGCGATCTTTGCAGCCTTTGCATTGCCAGTCACGCTCGCCGCCGCCGGTCTCGGCGTGGATGTTGTTCATCTGCGAACAGTGGTGTCAGAAGTTCAGCAGATCACGGATGCGGCGGTGTTAGCCGCGACACGCAAGGCCATGACCGATCGCGAGCGGCGAGAAGTCTTTGAAGATCACTTGCGGTCGCATGTGGCGAATAGTGGCTACAAAGTTTTGAACGCCGAGTTGCGGACGGTCGAAGGGACCAACCACATCGAGGTGACGGGTGACGTCTGGCTCGATGTCGATACCTTCTTTCTGCACAATGCCAGGAAAGAGCCTGCGCGCGTCGTTGCTGCGGCCTACCAGTCCACGAAATCGGTCGAGATCGGCCTTGTCCTCGACAACACCGGATCGATGGGACAGGAGGGCATCGACACGCTGAAAAGCGCAGCACTCGGGCTGCTGGATGTCGTCCAGAATGGGGCTTCCGCCGGCAAGGATATCGAGGTCGCTGTTGTTCCCTTCGTCACAGCAGTCAACATCAAGGGCGAGGGCTTCGACCCCGCCTGGATCGATGGCGATGGCGAAGCGCTTTACAATGGCTGGACGTTCCTCGACAACAAAGAGCGCGAGCGTCGTGGCGAAGGGCTCCCGACTGATTGGGCAGAAGACGGACGCGCCTGCAACAACCAGGGTCAGAGCGCTACATCGCAAGCTTTACGCGATGCTTGCAACGGTTTGGCCGACATTGAGTACCCTCACCAGAGCGTCCTGTTCAGCGCATCGGGAACGGAATGGAAAGGGTGCGTGGAAGCACGTCCCTATCCGCTCAATCTCGGGCTGGAGCCGCCGCGTGGCAGTGATCCTGACACGCTCTTCGTTCCTTACTTCGCACCCGACGAACCTGGCGCTGCATCTCTCGATCGCGGTAATGATTCCGATAGGTTCAACAATTCCTGGCTGAACGATCTTGTCGGCGGCAGCCAGGCAGAGATCCAGCACTCGGTGTTGAAATACATCGATCCGGACGTGCGCAAGGTTGAAGAAGCAAAGTCTCTGTCGCGAGGACCCAACCGGGCTTGTCCAACGCCGATCGTGCCGCTCACGCAGGATCTGAGTAAGGCCCGTACCGGCATCAACGCCATGAAGTACTGGAACGGTTCCGGCACCAACATTGCTGAAGGACTGGCCTGGGGCTGGCGCGTCATGACGCCGGAGGCGCCCTACACGGAAGCAGGCCCGATCGACCCGACAACGACGTCTAAGTTCATCGTATTGATGACGGATGGCCGCAATGTATCCTTTGGCTCCAGCAATACGATGAATAAGTCTGACTACGGCTCCTACGGCTTCCTCTCAGACGGCCGGATCGCTGGCGCCAGCAGTCAGTCGAGTGCCGAGAAGCAGTTGAACGAATGGACACTGAAACTCTGCCAAGACATCAAGGCGCAGCAAATCCAAATTTTTACCGTGCTGTACAAGGAAACAGACAACGGCGTTCAAAAGATGCTGCGCCAGTGCGCGAGCCAGCCGACCAACTTCTACATGGCCGCCAACACTGAAGGATTGAAGAGCGCGTTCTCCGACATCGGTCGACAAATGTCGCCGCTACGGCTCATCAGGTAAAGCGGAGTAGTCGGGGAAGTTGTACTGGCCTCTACGGGTCCGGAGACGTAGAAGGTCACTGTCGAGGCTGGAACACGGGGCCGCCTCAACTCGGCCGAGGGATTAGGGTGGAAGCGCCGAGTTCAATGGATCCCGGCTCAGGATGCTTTGATCAATGCTACCGTTAAGAAGTTCGCTGGGAGACCTAATCCACTCACTTCCTCGACCATTCTCGCTCTAAATTTGGAATGACGTCACTTACCATGTACGATCACCCCCTATTTTTAGGGGGGTACATGGATTTCGATCAGGCTATGCATCACCTTCTCGTCGCGGAGCAGGCGAACGTGCGTTTGAGCAATACAATTTGTTTGATGGCGTTCCGCCACCGACGGCAATGCCCCGCAACTGTCAAACGCTTCTGCAG